>NZ_JAUBTK010000120.1:0-15636 GCF_036702455.1 Microcoleus sp. D2_18a_D3 | reverse complement strand
TGGGTGAAAATTGTAATAAGCGCACTTTTTTCAGTATAACCGATAATTCATCAACTTATTTATTTTTCATTCCTAAGAAGGGGATTATGCGAGATCCCTCATGAGCGCGAGCGATGGCTATGGGAAAGCAGCTCACACCCGCTCTGTACGTCCTTACACTGCTAAACATCACCCGCACCGTGCTTTTGGTACGGTTGGCAACACCGCCGATACTTCCCCCGACGCTCGCGCCGTGCAGAGTTCGCTCGGCAGGGCCATCATGGCGTTGCTACAGCATTTTCGGTTTCTAGGAATAGCTTTGTACGGTTTTCTTCAATGTCAATTGCCCCTGCTTCTTTCGCACTTATTCTGGCAAATACGACCAACAGAGTGGGGTTCTCCTGACTGTTCTTCCCACTTATAAAGCGGCATCATAATAACTGTAAGCAATGAGCTTCAACCCAAACTTTCCTTATAAAGCATTACCAATCTTTGAGGTGACACATTATGTTGATGCGCCCCAAGCAACCCTTCACGGAAATTGAAACCATCCGTCAGCAACTCGATAAAGTTTTTGACCAACTGGCAACAACTAGAGATAACTCAGAAGCCACTTGGATGCCCGCTCTGGAATTGGCTGATGCTGGGGACAACTTCGTATTAAAAGCGCAACTGCCCGGAATTGACCCCAAAGACATTGACGTTCAAGTCACTCCAAAAGCGATTTCTATCTCTGGGGAACGCCGCTACGAAAACACAAACGAGAAATCTGGCTACGTCCGCTCTGAATTCCGCTATGGCAAATTCCACCGGGTAATTTCCTTGCCCGCACCCATTCAAAACGACTCTGTGCAAGCTGAATGCAAAGATGGCATTCTAACGCTAACTCTACCCAAAGTGACTGAAGCTCGCAATAAAGTCGTCAAGATTAACTTAGCCGAAATTGCTGGAGCTTCAACAAATCCCGCTTTGGAACAGGCTAACCAATAACGATCTGCTGTGCTTAATCGAGTGAGGCAAATTTTCCTTTCATTGAGCCTGATTGGATTTACTTAACAACAACGGAACTGGAAAAGTTGATACCGGGAGCTATATTTGCTCTCGGTATTCTTTATGTAGGAAAGCCAAGCGAAAAGTTACCTACAGATGCCCTGAACCCGCAGTGAATTCAGTAACGCTTACAAGGCAGGCTTCTAGTAAATGCAGTCGATGTGCACGACGAACAGAATACCCAATCGTGAGTCCAGGGGCATTGAAATCCCTCAGTCCTCCGTTCCACCCACTTCTGTGGCGAATAAAGACGCTTGGAGTGCTCCGCGACCACCTCCGGCAGTCCAACGTATCGCCGGGACAATTATCCCTGTTCCCGGAGGGTGTGGTGGATTAGAATATCATGAATTTTTCTGGGGAATCGGCACGGGGCAATTGATTTGATCCGAATCCGCTGCCATTCGTTTAATAAGCTCAAAAGCAGCCGTGCAATCTCAAGAGAGCTCGGTGTCCGCCGTTGAGAGGAACATACCGATAATATGAGTGATAATAACTCCAGTTTCCGGCCCATTGCGCTACCCATTCCATCAAACAATCAGAGCGCTTTGCCAACTTCAAAATCGGCAAAGTGTGAAGCCGACAGCAGTAATTTAAAATTGGGATATCGAAAGCAGAATTGTAGATTAATACTCGTTTATCTTTCAGAGCTACATCAATGTGGGGATAGACTTCAGGGAAGGTAGGAGCATCGACTACCATTGCATCGCTAATGCCGTGAATCTCTGTCACTTCTGGAGGTATAACAATGGAGGGCTTTATGAGCGTATCCAGCAACATTTCACCGAGATGATTGATAATTGCTATCTCTACAATCTCTGCATCGTATAGCCCCGTAGTTTCAGTATCCAGAATCACCCAATCGTTCGGGCTTAATTGTTCTCTTGCCCAAAGAACAGCACTCACCCTATCTTTTTTTATGAAACCTACTTCTCGATACCATTCCCGGTAATCCCGCTTTATTTTAGCTTTGAGGCGGTTGGCAGCCAGGGTTTCCAATTGTTTGGGAGATGGTTTTCTTTTGGATCGGCACGCTTCAGGATTGTTGATGTCGTAGAGGAACACATCGTATTTTCTGGTTTCGATAACGCCTGAAGGTTTCAGAGGCGATAAACCGAGTTCACCCAGTTGCTTTTTAGTTTTCAGGTGCGGTGGCGGTTCGTTGGATTAACCCCACCAACTATATTTGGTTAGTTCCATATTTGAGAGCCTAATATCAAAACAGCACCTTCAAAATATAACTCGATGGGTAGTATTTGAAAACCACACAACTAGCTCACCAAGCAAGTAACATCGAAATAGAAAACCCCCAGATTGGGGGATGAGTCGCCCGCTGCAAAACTAAACGACAATCTAATTATTTTATCAAATAAGCGTCACTGCCTGCAAAGTGAAACAACCAATACCACCTCGGCTTAAGGTATCCGCAGCAGCTAACATCACTCCAATTTCCCTTCTTAAGCATCGGCTGCTAAAACTTTGCGGCAATTCTCTAACAGTTCGTCTTTCTGGTCTGACTTTTACCCAGGATTATTCAGGTTTTTACCTATCCAAGAAATCGGCAAAATGTGCAATCAAGGCAGCCGTTCCGTATTTCCGAATCAAGTAAATAAATACGGGCTTGCCGACGCTTGAATACGAACGCGGCGAGTCCTTATCTGGTTTGGTGCATTTCAGGACATTTTTAATAATATCAGAGGCATTGCGACTCGTATCCAGATACGCTAATACCTGCTCGAAAAGAGCCGATTCCGTTGTTTCAGAGAAGTACCTCGATACGAGAGATGCGCCATCTCGACTCGGGTACTCTTTATCGGGTAAGGGTTCTAGAGGTATCCCACCGCCCTGTTGGGGTTGCGGTACAGATACGTCAGGTTCTTGCGTATCCCGCTCAGAATGCTCCCCTGTTTCAGTAATTTGTGATGATTTAAAAGTCTCTTCAAGGCGCTGTTTGGCTAGTTCCCAAAGTTGTTCTGGGTCATCTGTTTCGCTTGTTTGGCTAATCCCGGCTTTCTCTTGATTCGTGTCAGTGATTGGCTCAATTGGCTGTTTGGGAAGCTCTCGTTTCCACTGGCTCAAGTCGGGTACAACAGCCGGGAATTCGCCTAACTCGCAGCTAATCCATGCCGCTCTATTTCCCAGCGATTCCAAGTAATCTCGAACTTGTTGGTATTTGGCGTATTGCTCGGAATCCTTGGGGAATTTGTTGCGATAGGCTTCACATTCTTCTACGGCAAACTTGCCCATGTAAATGCTACAGAAACACTCAGCTAAATCGCTTTCACCCTCCAATCCCCAAGTTACAACTTGTCTGCCCTGCGCTAAAGCAAAGATGCGGATGTTGGTTTCCCTGGCTAAAGTAATCATTTCACCCATAATTTGCTTGGCGCCGAGAGAAATAATCTGTTTGGTTTTGCGATCGACAATCGCTCTCACATTACGCGAAATTGCTTTCCATTCATCAACAGCTACATTCCAAATGGGTGAATCAATCCCCTTTGCCATTAATGCTGTACGCCGCACTCTTTCACTTTGCAGTGCTTCCAAAGAGGAGCGGATAGCTTTGTAATCTTCAGGCACTCCTATTACATCCAAGCCAAGCCATTGATGCGGCCACCGTTTGACCGTAATTACCGACTGCTTTTGGGATGGCATCACATCCATCAGCCAATCAAATAGCGTGGTTTTTCCGCATCGGGTAGCTGCAACTCCTCTAATGTGAGGGAACATCTCAGGAGTGTCCCTAAACTGTTTCCAATCAAAGAATTTCACTCCTAAATTGGGAGGTATTGGCAGTTCTACACCCAATAATTGATTGTTATTTGGGGCGGATGCTGTGTTTGATAGGAGTTCCGCCTTTTCAACTTTCTCGGACTTTGATTCCGTGGGAGCGGGCAAAGATGGGGGGGTGGCGGTGGTTAAAGCCTCCAACAGTTCGGGATTCTTCTCCAAATAAAGCGTGTTGTAGCCGTCGTAGAGTTCGCGCTTGAAATCCTTCACTCTCAAGTCAGCGGCAATCGCTGTTTTCTGGATTTCTTCGCTCTCCAAAATGTCGCTTGTAGTTGCTTCTAACTGCTTTTGCCGAGCTTCATTGAGAGCAGCCTCTTCCTCGCTCTTTCTCTGCTTCACCGATGCTGCACCCGATGCAAAATAACCCGTCCCAAAGCTGATTGCAGCAACTGCACCGGATGCAGTACGCAGCAGCCCCCAACCTTGATGCAGCTTCACAAACTTGGCATTCTTGGGATACTTTGAACCCGATACTATAACAGGCGTACAAGGGTTTGTAGCTCCATTGCAGTAACTGACGTGTTTGTCGAAGTAGCCGAACAAACTAAGTCCGGTGCATCCGATACCTGCAATCAAAATAGCGAGCGTACTTTTCATCTCAACCTCCTCCGCACCAATGCGACCAACTTCATCAGCGCCACCGACAAACCGACTATTACGACAAGCTGCCACACGCTTGTTACTCTAAAGCCGAAGCCTACAACCAAAGGCATATTTGCTAGCAGCCACGCTGCATCCCAAAATGCAGCAATAGTTCCGACAATCACTACCAACCCGCTAATCCGCCTCATGGATAGTAAATAAGGCGTTGGGTTTTTCGGTTTTACTACAAACAGAAACCCGGCTACTAAAATCACTGCGACGAGCATTACAGGAGCACTGAGAATCCTCAAAACGTGAGCAATTGACAACCCAACCGCAAACCAGAATCCTTGACCGCAGAAGCTGTTTAAGTTCTTGAGAAACCTCAATTGGTCTGATTCTTCTAGGTCGGGGAGTTGTGGTTGTTGTGGAGCAACAGGAGGATTTTGAGGTTTGGGAATGAGAAACGGTGGTAACTGCACTCTTGTTACTTCCCTGAGAAATAATCAAAGGCTTTACCGCCCCAATTTTTTAGCCAACCGCTTGCCTTGGTAGCGTTATTGGTAGCGTTATTGGTAGCGTTATTGGTAGCGTTATTGGCAGCAGGACTCAATTGCGGGCTACTCGATGATGGCAAACCGTATTTCCCGCGAGTACCGTAAGCAAACAAGTCTTTTATTCTATTTCTCTCTTCGCTTTTTGCCTCTTGAGCTGCTTGTCGCTCCGCATAGTTTGCTGCTTCTGTTTCAGGTTTTTGGGAGAGCGCCTCTTTTTGGCGGACTAATCTGTTAGCCACTATCTGAAGAGAAATCTCAAGGTCGTATTCGGCTAAATCACCGTAATCGATAACTTCTTGGTCGAGAAGTCTGACGCCAACATCCGAATCTTTGGCTAGCTTTTTGGTATTGGCCTGCCAACCTTTCCATGCCAAGAATACGTCAAGAGTAGCTCGATCGATCTTCTCCATGCCCTTAGCACCAGCTTTGACGCATCGGGCTACAAATTCGTTGTACTTTACGACGCCATCAATATAATCGTTGACGTGTTTTTCTAACTTGTCGAGGTTGTCAATCAGAAACTTGATTTCTTCAACAGAATCTACGAATGCCCCCAATTCTTCCTCGGACATCCCGGCAAACGCTGATGGGTCGAAGCCGTAGTATCCCTGAAAAGTAGTCAACATTTCAGGTGCGCTATCAAATGCTTTGACTTTTCCGATTAGGGCTGGGGCGATGGCTCCACCGCCTGTGTATTTAACAATTGCACTCATGGTTTGTCTCCTTTAATCTATTCTGAGCTATGTAGTTGATTTAGCATTGATTACTTGCCCCCAAGTGACGGTGCAAATTGATAGTTGTTGTTCGTACTGTTGTCGATATTCTGGTCGCCTTGAACTACTGTTGGCGGTAAATCTTTTACGGCTTGTCGATAACCGTCGTGGTAGATAGATTGACCTGCGTAAAGTAGCATAGCGGGGATGGCTGCAAACAGGATTGATGCACAAATGACCGAGAGCTTATCTGACATGGTTGTTACCTCGAATCTTCGTTGCTGTGGTTAAAATCAGGAAGCGTCAAATGGTGGATGAAACTTTGCATCAAGTCGTCACTGATTGTGGGCGGTTTGAGTTGAATCAACCAGTCACCACCTATTGCTGGCTGTTCGAGCGTTAAATCGTCGCTGATTGCTGGCTGTTTGAGTGTCAAATTCTCGCTAATTGTTGGCTGTTTGAGGGTTAAATTATTGAAAGCGAAAGATTGGCTACCATCTGGTTTTTTGTTCATATTTTTTGGTTGTTAGCTGTTGCAGAGTACATCTCAATTGTCGCATTACCAATTCGCAACTAACCTCTAGACTCGGTGGGTTAATGTCTCGTTAGTCTTCTACTTGCTGATGTCATTCGGACTAAATGAAATGTAAACCTGTCCTTGACCGCTACATTTAATATGAGCCGGAATGTAACCCAAAATCTGACATATTCCATGCCACAACATCTCTTTACAAATCAGGTAGTTGTCGGGGATTTGTCCTTTACGGTACACAGCCCATGCCATGTCTACAGATTTGACAATTGCCTCTGGTGCTGGGTCTAGTTCCACTAACTGCTTTACTCTGTCTAATTCGCTGCTCATTTCTTGTTACCTCATTAACTACGATTCTTCCAAGAAGTTGATATTGATAGCATCGCGTCGTTTCCACCACGCCGTTAATCGATTTATCCAGCCTTTTCTATTACCTCGCTCCTCATCTTCACTTTCAGGCTCACTTTCATCTTCAACCTCAACCTCATCCTCATCTTCTGCGACTGGTGGACTGTGCCAATTGCAATTGGGTCTGTCTATCCAGTAGGGATAAACATAAACTGGCTTGCCATTTACCCGATCTACCAGGTTTATTCCGTTTGTGTTACATTCGGCGTAGAACTGATCTTCTTCAGTAAGATTTGCTGGAAGTAGCAACTTTTGGTCTTTGATTGGTTCGGAACGCTTCATTATTTTGTACCTTAATCATCTGCACAAAACCTATTTATTTCTGCCTCGGCGCTAGCCATTGCTTCTTCTTTCGTGGCACACTTTCCTATTTCAAAGACGATACACCCAAACATTACGCTCCATTCCCAACAATTATTTTTGTTGACTATTAGGACAACGACTTCCCTGTCTTCGTAAGTTAAACTCTCTTCTGCTAGTTTCTCAACTATTGGCTTCCTGATTTCGGCTTGATTGGGAAAGCGGAGAAATCTAACATTTACGAGTCTATAGACAACTTTAACAACCAGAAAGTTAAAAATCTTAGTCAGCATTTTGTACCTCAGTAGTTTGTTTAAATTCATCGGTCGGCATCAACAATTGAATTAAGGATGCTGTCAAATTAGGGCTGACTTCTGGCTCAGGAATAGAAACAGACAAATTGATACGAATGGTTGTTGCAGGAATGGGTACAGCTAAGTTATCGCTGATAGATGTACTAGCTGACACTTTTCCTGGTCTTTGTAAAAAGAAAATGCACTAATTTTTGCTCTTTTCTTCCTGACTCAGCATAATGAATTGTCGCTAAAACCTCTCTGATTTTTACGCTCATGCACAACCTCCCACCAGCACAGCAACCTCGCTAATTACGGCAAACTTAGACTTAATAGTTCTCCAAAGTGTTAAGGGAACCAAATACATTTCAACGAATCCAAAACTCTCAACCATCGCGATCTCCTTCCCAACATTCTGAGTCTTGTTGTTCAGTTTCGACGCGATAGCACACTCCTGGGTAGGTGCATTGTTCTGGGCCCACGCATTCTGCAGGGAAATACTTTTCTTGGGGAATGCAGAGATTTTTGTTCTCGTCTGCTGGTTCCAAGAAGAGTTTTTCGGCACCAAACCTTAAAATTTGCTCTTTCATGTAATACATGCTGAGGTCTTTAATCTGACAAAAGCGCTGGCATTCGTTCGCTGAGTTGTAAACAAAAACATAGGTGTCGTCGTGCCAGCTAAGGACTTCTCTACTGCATACTGAAATCAGCATTAATTTCTCCAGAAATACTTACAAAAACCTCATTAATGCTATTGTATCTTCAGCATTTGTATTGAGGGGCAACTCAGTTGTTTTACGTTGTTTGTTGCCCCCGCATCTCAGGCTCAGAAAAAAGATTAGCTGAAACAACACTTTTTCACGCTTAGCCTGTTGGAAAGCTAGGGCTTCCCCTAGCTCTTTGTGAGCGTCTACCAGAGTCCTGGTGAAATCCTCCGCTGCGGTGCTGGCTTGATTGGTAACAAAGGCTTTGGGGCTGGTAGATTTGCATCCCTCAAGTCCAAAGGGGCCGCTTTCACGGCATCGGCAAGGACACCAAAATTACCTCGAATCTGAGATGCCATCTCGGTCAATCCACTTGTCAGATTGGCGGTGAGAGAAATCTTAAAAGCATCTAAGATTTGGTGGCTCACTGCTCCGGCAACATCGGCCATCCCCAAGGATGCTTCGCGAGTCATTCCCTCAATGGCTTGTATCGCTCCGCTTTTCTCTTCTTCAGCATCGCGGTTTTGGTCGCTGGCGATCGCATCTTTGTCGATGTCGTTGCAGTATTCACCGCGTCCGTTGCGAGTGCCTGCTATTTGTTCGAGTGCCAAATGCGGTGCAATTCGTTGATTGAGTACCAACTCGAAGTAAAGGTCGAGTTCTGCTGCATCGTCGGAGTTGAACTTAGAGTTTTGCCAATCTGGGTGTCCTAAAGCTTTCCGAGCGTTGGTTACGTCAGAAACTTTGTTGAGTCCCCATTTGGTTTTGATGTCGCGGCGGTCAATTGTCGGTTCGGTATTCATGGGTGGGTAATCCTTCTTGTGCTAATCGTTCTCGAACAGTGGCAATGCAGCGGTTGGCTTCAAGAATCCAAGTTTCTAGGGTTAGCAAGCAGTTCAAATGAAATTGAGAAAATGTTCGGCGGTAAGGTTGTCTCTGAAACTCAGGGCATTCTGCTTCTAAAAGGGCGAGTCTGGTTTTGAAAGTAGCTTCCGGCATCGGTTTTCCCCCTTTACCTAGAATTACCCTTACCTCTGCTCTGAAGTAATTTCGATGGTTCCATTTGCCACATCGACTGTTAAAAACAGCTACGTCTACAGGCTTTTTAGGTGTTGGCATTTTCTGGCATTTGATTGGCTACTTGGCGGGCTACATCACCCGAAACTCTGATTCTTTCGTTAGCTGTTTTCGGAGTCGCCCGAAGTAGCTAACGAAGAATCAAAAAAAATTATTTCCTTTCTGGCGTGCTAAATGATTTGGCATCCCAGATACCCCATACTTCGCGGGCAGAAGATACGGCACCTTGAAGTGCTTCTGCTGGCGTGCGCCCGAATACTACGATCTGACGCGGTGGATTGTATTTGCGGGTGACGGTAACGCTCCACTGAAATTGATGGCTTTTGAGTGCTTTCATCGATCGTCCCTCCCGTCGCCCGGAGATGGTGCAGCTTCCGATGAAGCCAACAGGGAACCGGAGAGTAAGCGAATCAGCCTCAACGCTTCGGGTTCAGACATCCAAACATCTAAATGTTCGAGGGAATCTTCAAATAAATCGGAGAGTTCGCATTCAAAGAGTGCTTGGAGTACCGTCGATGAATAGTGTTGGGCGTAGGTTATCGCTTCAATCAGGGCAAGCTTTTGGATGCGGTTGCAAGTGCTCAACAGCGATTGCCAGCAAGAATGGAGTTGGCGGCTAGAGAATTGGTCGGCTATTGCTTCTACTAAGGCGATCGCTTCGGAATCGGTTGGCAAGAAATCAAAATCTTGGGGCCACTGCTCGCCAAAACATTCAACAGTACCGCACTCTTTAATGGAGCGGGTGAGCGTATCCCTTTGGCGCAGCGAATAAACGGTCGCTTCCATCAAAACCCAAAGAGCGGGTTCTGCCATCGCGTCCACGGATGCCAACAACGAAGGGTACAAAGAAGCGCTCGTCACCCCTGGCGTTGCAGCAGCAGCGGACACCTCAACCGTTATCGGTATCGGTATTTGTGTCATGATTGAAAAACCTCATTAATGTGAGTGCCGTACCCCGCCCCAGAAGATTTCCAGTCATAGGGGGCGGGGTTTGGTTTTGGTGTTAAGCCATTTCTGTGTATGCACAGATACAACTGTGTATGCACAGACATATCACTTTTGTTTAGGTGTTGTCAAGCCCTATGATGAAAATTGTTAATTGTGCATACACAGACAAATGACCAGAAAACCGGCTGAACGCAGCGCTTGGGGCGAAAACAAAGAGCGCTACAGCATTTTTGTGACTCCTACGGCAATGAAAGCGATCGACACCAGGGCTGAGATGCTTGGAATCTCGCGCTCTGAATTCTTGGAACAGTTCGCCCGAGGAGTTGCAGGGATGACCGACACTGAACTAAAAAAGGAGGATAGGGAGGAATTGACCAAAAGTGTTGGAGCAAAGTATCGCATTAGCCCGCGAAGAACTTGCTGGCCGCGGTTTGTTCCTCAAGCGCAAGGCTAAGGGCGATCGCGCCCAACACCTAAAAAATCAAATTATGGAATGGGAAACACTACTTGAAAAACTAGGCTGAACTGCGGGTATACACCAAGATTTGTTTATCTCGCGTTTGGTGTATACCCAAAACAGCAACGCCAAGTGTGCTGGATTAAAAGTTCAAAATGTCTCAGATTTTTTGCCAAAAGCTTTTGTGGACTGCATTTAGGTAGAACCAGAGCTAAGAACGGCATTTCAATTTTTTTGAGTTCCACGACCCCCCAAACCCTTACTATAAAAAGCTGGAGGCGTTTTAAAATACATCCATTTAAAGGAGTGACTGCAATGATTGGATGGCCGTTTAGCAAAAGTGAGGATGACGATTCGGAGCAGGAAAACAGACATTCGGCGTCATCTGAAGAAGATTGCAAGGAGATGGAAAAAAAGTATGGGTGGGAACTCAAAAGAGTCGAACAAAACGAGGACGATTCAGACCTATCAGTCGATTGCGTCTTCAAAGGCAAACAGACGAGTTTTTGGGATATGTAGGGCGACCATCAAGACGACCCGGACTAGATGAAGCATAACTATAAAAGCATTTGATGTGATGACACAAACTGAAGAACTGGAACTTTACGACCCATTGGCAAGCAAGTCTACGCTGAGCCTTTACCTAGTCAAAGAGCAAGAAAAATGGATTCCTATCGAGAGCAAAGAGCTTGTGATTGGGAAACAGTTGACTCGACTGTTACAGCTTTCTCACGATTCGCGTCCTCTACTGAAGCGCAAGGTCAAAGTTGGAGAACGGCTCACTTATCACGTTAAAAAAGAGGGTAGCCCTTGGAAAGCTTACCTTGTCACTCCCTCAGACTGGGTAGTGGTCAGAGTGTTTCGGTACGAAGCCGACCTATCAGAGGTTGAAGGGGATATGCCAGAGTTTCGGGACGTACAGATTGCTTACTGCGAGCGCCAGCCTTTGACACCAGAGGAAGCTGAGGCAATGACTTATGAGATTGTCAGCAAGGTTTCCGTTGATTCATGCGGTGGCGATAAGGAAGCTTATCAGAAATTCCTTGCCAGCCAGCAATCTAAGCCATACGTTCGAGTTTAAAATTGGAGGATCTATCAACTCATGGAATTACAGAGGCCCTTGGCAACAACCGAAGAGCCTCGCAGCCCAAGACCAGACCAAAAAAAAGAGTCCGCAGTCTTTAGAAGAGACGGCAGACAACAAAAATTCAAAAAACTTTAAATTCATCATAGTCTAAAATCTGCCATTACTGCCACATTTGCACCTTTGCACATCAACGGTAGTTACAGCAGAGCCGTCTCTTCTACTAAGCGCGGGTTTTCTTCATAAAAAACCAGCACGCAGCGCTATGAGTAGCGAAAGAGGCATCTATGAATATTGCAGATCAATTTTTATCCACTACCGCGTACCTTTGCCCCAAACACAAGACCCACATTGAGAGCAGAGGACTGCTGAACAAGTGGAGTTACGCCAACTGCCGAACCGTCTCTGCTGACGAGGCATCATTTTACTTGGGCTATACCGCCAAGTCTGGTGGCATCTTCTTTATTGGTGCAGGCACACAATTTCAGTTCAGGCCAGACAAGCCCTGGAAGTCAAGAGAAGATAAAAAGGCACCCAAGTACCGCACCCCGTTAGGGGAATATGACGCTTTTCTCCCCCAGCATCCAACCGATAAGGACTATTGGAATATTGAAAAGCTTGCAGAGCATTGCTACCACATTAACGGTCAGCCCTACATCCTACTAACTGAAGGAATCTGGAAGGCGCTCGCGGGATGCTGTCATGGTTTACCTACAATTGCATTGATGGGCATCAGCATGGGGCTGACTGCCAAGAAAAACGACTTGCAAGGTCAACGCTTTCTCGTTGCCATACTAGAACACTACGCTCGTGCCGGTTTTGGATTCATCATTGCCTTTGATGCGGATGCAGCCACCAATCCCAGCGTCATTTGGGAACAGCGGAAACTCGGTCGCCAGTTGCTTAAGTTTGGTGTACCCGTTCGTACAATCACGGGACAATGGGAGCCGGGAGAAGAGGGTGAAACCAAAGGAATGGATGATTTTATCCAGAGAAAAGGAATAGAAGCTTTCCGGCAGATGCTTGCTAAGTCCCTTGATTTCAAAGAGTGGGAGGCGACCTACGATACCGATGGTGGATCGGGCAACGGCACAGGTGGCAAGGATAAATACTTAGTTAGCAAGTCAACCACCTTCGAGCTCCACTGCTGGAATACGCTGTTTGCGGATGATTGGATCGTCATCAACGATGCTTTTTATCAGTGGAATGGTCGCTACTGGCAACTTCAGGCTGATGCAGACGTTAATAAACTACTAGCCGATTTCACTAGGAACTGCTACGAGCCAGTAGAAGTTGGCAAAAAGTTTAGGTTTGGTACCAGCAAATATTTGGACTCCGCGTTCAAATACTGTCGAAAGGCGTTACACAAGAAAGTTGAAACTTCAACAGTCCACCTTAAATCTTTCGCTAACGGGACTGTAGATTTGAGAACTGGCGAACTATTCCCGCACAATAAAGAGCATTACCTGTTGTCCTGTTCGCCTTGTGATTATGTCGCAGGTTCTGACCTCCCCCCAGAATTTAAAAAATTCCTCCTCTCTGCCTATGGTGCCGAGCAACTAGAAACCATCAGAGCATTGTTGTCAATGTACCTAGACCCCACTGCTCCCTATGGGAAGTTTGCTTATCTGATTGGAGACAGTGGAAGCGGGAAAGGTGTGTTTCTGCGGACTTTGGCAAACTTAGTGGGTGCAGAAAGTAGCGTCAGTTCCAATAGCTTATCTGAGCTGGCCAAACCCGAAGGGCGGCATCAGTTGTTAAATAACAAATCACTCTTCTATATTCCCGACACGGGCGGCTATCTTAGCGAACTCAAAGCATTTTACGAACTGGTAGACAATGGCGCTATCTCAGGACGAGCGTTATTTTCTGCCTCAAGCTACCAAAAAAATTGGAATGTGCGATTTGCCATCGCATCAGTCGAACATATTCAAACCGAAAATAGTGGAGATGGTTGGGATAGGCGCTGTATACCCCTACAAACTCTGAATCGGGGAGCAATCATTGAAGATCCAGACCTCGGTCGCAAGCTAGCAGCCGAATTAGGCGAGATTGCCGGTTGGGCTTTATCAATGGACAGGGCAGAGCGTGATCTGATTTTGCTAGTGCCATCGACAAATCCGGCGATCGTTGCCTTGAAACAGGAAGGCGCAATTTTGGGAGACAGCGTGCGTGGTTTTGTCGATCGCTGTTTCCGGTCTGGTGGCAATAACTACGTTGGAGCCGATTTGCACAGTTGGTACGTGGCATATTGCAAGGCTCACAATAACACGCCGCAGGGATACAACAAATTTATACATCACCTACAACGAGTGCTATCCAACCAATGGCGAGCTTCGACAGTTGTACGAGAAGGCGACAAAATCAAGCGCATTCCGGCCTTTTGGGGCGGACTTCAGGTTTTACCATGCTTTATCGATTTAGCGGCAAACAGTGAAGAAGACAACCACAATAACCGCCCTCATGTAGAGAGTTGGATTTGTCAAAAAACCTTGTGCGCCGATGGTGGGCTGCAAGAATTGACTGGAAACCTTGCTGTTACAGACATTACAGGCACTTTGCCCTCTGTTACACCATTAAAAAACGCTGGAAACCTTGCTGTTACAGACGTTACAGGCACTTTACCCTCTGTTACACCATTAAAAAACGCTGAAACCCGTATGGTTACAGACGTTACAACGTTACAAGGTAAAAGTAGCCAGTATGAAAAGACCTCATCATACGAGATCACAGATGATCCTAATAACACGGCTGAAGGTGAACCCTTAACTGATGTAACTCCTGTAACCACAATTGTTACACCCACTTTTGAGTCCTCAGCACAATCCTGTAACAACTCAAAAATCTGTAACGAGTCTCAGGCATCTGAGCCAGGAACGATCGCGAGGAGGGAACCGTCCGCAGAACCAACAGCACAGACAGTCCCGCCGATCTCACCGAGGGTGAATTGGAACCCCGGCGATCGAGTAAAAGTTTCGACCCAGTATCCCGGAGCTCAAGAATATATAGACGAGCGGGCCACCGTAGTTAAGGTGTGGAGCGATGGGCTATGCCGGATTGAGCTTGACCGCGAGATTTCAGTCAAAGAAGGTAAACCTAAAAAACAATTCAACCTTAACGGGCGTTACTTAGTTTCAGAGTCCGCGACCGACTCAAATCTCAACGAAGAGGAACTAGAACTCGTTAACCTGATGCGGTTCGCGGTTACACAATCAGACCCCCTAGTTACCGATGCCGTAAAAATAAGTCTCACGGAAACTTGCGACAAAGGTTTCGCTAACCGAAAAAAAGTTTGGTTCGCGTTGACGGCGAGTGAGCGAACTGTATTTAAAGCGCTACTAGCTGAGTTAGAAGCTCAGCCTCAGCCGAAACAGTTACCTCACACCCCCGCCCCGGTCGAGTCCGAGCCAAAAACTCTATCTGCCCCAATCGAACTCTCGAAGCAGGAGTGGGAACAGCCGACAACAGAAGCAGTGACCCAAGGAGAGCCAATACTGACGCCGACGCCAGAACAGTTATCTGTGCCGATTGCCTCGGAGGAGTCAGAGCCAGAGCTGGAATTGCCAATCTTCACAGCAGATACTGAAGCGCATCAGCTTGATTTGCTGCCAGACTTCAAGCCGCTTTCAGACTCCGACGGGAGATTTTCGCCCGAATCTGAAGATTGGGCTTAATCTAAGAACACACTGCGAGCTTTGTCCTATCTAGGCTTTCGTCTCTCTGTATCGATATTGGCTCTTAGTCAGCTTCACTCCAAGTAAGTGAGTTATTCCCATGAAAACATTTGTCGAATTCCAGCAGACTTATCTGTTCGCGACTCGCACCGTCGAGAGAAGCCGCCATCAATCGCATCATGAACAACCGCGAGCATCAAATGTCGCAGGCGAAACTCGCAATCGCCACCGCAAACCGAAAACTTGAAAATTTAGAATCTTCGCGGATAGTGTTCCAAAGAAGAGCTGAGTACGAACAGGAACCGCCCGATGTGGGGGAGTTGCGGGAGGAATTGACCGCCTAAATTAGCGACTGGTGGCCGCCTATCAACTTCCTGAAATTACACCCTCTAAACGCGAGAAGCGGCTGCTGCGAGCGAGCAAGTCAAAGAATTCGTTGAAGGCGTGATTCTGAGTCTCAGTACCGAATCAATAATCAGGTGGAATCCACC
>NZ_JAUBTK010000119.1:0-16457 GCF_036702455.1 Microcoleus sp. D2_18a_D3 | reverse complement strand
TTTAAGACTGGCGATATTGTCAGTGCAACCGTTACCGCAGGGAAGAAAATCGGCTGCTATGTAGGGCGGGTTCTCTGCCGTGCTTCAGGTAGTTTTGATATCGCAACCAAGTCTGAAAGAGTGGCAGGTATTGGTTATAAATATTGCAGTCCAATTCACAAAAAAGATGGCTATAGCTACGCATTTTGAAGAAAGTAACTTCAAGGCGACTGAAGTCGCTACCGCTTTCCTACCCAAGTCTGTCGCCAGGGGCTTCTCGCTCGTTTTTTGGTGAGAAGTTCGGCGAGCGCGTGCGTCGAGTTGCGCTCAGTCGAACGATTTTAGACTTTAGATTGATAATCAAGCATCCAGGATACAAGCCCCCGGATTCATTCCGAAAGCAGACTCAGGACCCAGAAATAAACAACCTGTATCCGATGAAACTTGCCGAACGTATTTATCCGTGAGGTCAATGCTTCAATTCTAAAATCTAAAATCTAAAATCTAAAATCTAAAATCGATTGACTCTGCAGATGAATCTGGGGGCTTGAACTAAGGTTTCAACTTTTTTGCTCTTGACAACAGCAGTCGTGGGCAAGTATCCGTCTTTAGGTGAAGTCAGGATTTATGCCAAAAAAGAGCGACTATTTGACGACTGATGGTTTTGCTAACGAGCTGATTTCCTTGAGGACTGAGGTGAATGCTGTCTCGATACAAAGTTGGAAATTCGGCCGCACAATTGAAAATGGGAAGAAAATCTATGTAAGTAATTTTCTCTGTTTCTACGAGTTCGGCGAGACGCGCTCTAGCTTTGACTTCCCAGTCGCGAGGGCCTGGGCCGCCGAGTTCGCCCCGCTTGGGCGTGACGGCTAGCAAAAACTCGATGTTGGCGGATACAGCTATTTTATGGATTTGGCGAATAGCCTCTAAGTTGCAGCCTACTACATCGCCGCTTGTGGCTTCGGGTGCTGCCAATTGAGGAGTCGGCACAGCAGGTAGCAGGTAGCGGCTCAATAACTCTAGCGTAGCCGATCGAGGTTTGCGATCCGGGTAAGATCGATCGCGCCCCACAACCAGATCACAAGGAGCCGATGCAAACAAATCGTCCGTATTGAGCAGCAACACCACAGCCTTTGCCCCAAAAACACCGAACCGCTTGGCGTAAGCAAGTTGATTCCTCGGCCCCCAAGAATTGGCTGAGGCATTGAGAACTTCAAAATTTAAATAGTTGACTTTTGAACCTAATTGTGCATCGCTCGCCAGATGCTGTACTTGCAGTCTCAAATTCCGAGCCATAATTTCCGAGATCGTATCTGTCTGATGTGTCCACCAACCGCCGTTGGCGACAGAATCTCCCAATAGCAAGACGCGCAGAGTTTCTGGAGGGGGTATCGGGGCGATCGCTCCGCTACGCATCGAATACTCGTTAATCTCAATCCGGTTGCCCAAGCGGCGCACCTTCTGGTTCGGCGCCAACAAATAGCCGCACTCGGCATCGGCAATGTAAATCAAAGGATTACCAAAACCCAGCAGCACCCGCAGCAGCACTTCGATTGCTGCCCACAATCCGGAGGTGACAGCCAAAATTATGAGAACAACTTTCACCACTTAACCTCGTTGACGAACTCCCCGGCAGACCAGCGCGGGGATTCTTAAAGGCTGCTTGAGGGTGGGCCGGGGCCACACCCTCAAGCTTTCTTCTTCTTGCTTCCGCGACTCTTAACTAGACCGTTGCCAGTCCCCGTCAGACCGTCTCCACAAGCATTTTCTTTAATGTCCAAGAAGCGTCCCTCCTCAGACAATCCGCGATTGCGGATAACTTGAGCTGCTGCTACGTCTCTATGCGTCGTGTAACCACACTCAGGGCATTGGTGGAGTCTTTCTTTAAGCTCCTTTTTACCTGTGTGCGTATCGCATTGAGGGCATACCTGCGAGGTGTAATCTTTATTAACCTTGCCAAAATATACGCCTCGTTTCCAGCAAACCCATTGCAGTATTGACACGAATTGGGCAAACCCAGCATCTAGCGTATGCTTGCAAAACATCCCTTTAGCCCAAACCCTGAAATCGATATCTTCGACGAATACCATTCGGGCCCGGTCACAAATATGATTAGCTTGCTTAAAATGCCAATCTTTGCGGGTGTCGGCAATATGCTGATGATGTCTAGCTATCTTTCTGTTTAGCTTGTGGCGGTTGTTAGACCCTTTTTTCTTGTTCTTTAACCGACGTTGCAGCAATTTCAGCTTGCGATGTTTGGTCTTCAAAAACTTGGGACGTTTAACTACTTCACCATCAGATGTTGCCAAGAATTGATCCAAACCAAGATCGAGCCCTATTGGATTTCCCGATGCTACAGGGTCGGGCACGTTAACATCACACCTCAGTGACATCACGACAAAATACCCTGAAGCCTTGCGAACTATCCGAGCTTGCTTGATTACAAATCCGTCTGGTATCTCCCTAGACTTAATGAACTCCACTTGACCCAGTTGGGGAAGCTTAATCGAATTCCCTTGGATGCAATTTTTAAGCATTTGGGGGAATACAAACGACCTCATCCGATACTGGTTTTTAAACCTTGGGAAACCCATTCCTTTGCGCTGCATATCCACAAAAGCTGTCTCCAGTCGTCTTAAGATTTGTTGGAGTACTTGAGCGTTCACAGTTTTTAGCTCTGGGATTTGCTCTTTTGCTTCTGTCAATGATTTGCTTTGCTGGAAATAATTTGGGTAAGCTGCATCAAGCGGAATGATGTATTCCTTAGAAATCGAGCAAGCATTGACCGCACATTTACGAGAGTTGATCCAGTCCTTGCGTTCCCGCAAAGCGTAGTTCCAAACCTTGCGACAAACCGTTAGAACCCGCTCAATTTCTTGAGCTTGCTCTGCGGTTGGCTTCAATTTGTACTCGTAACTAAGGTTTAACATTGCTCGTTTTCCCTGGATCTACAAAATAGAGTAGCATTTTGTAGAGTCAACGACAAGCAAAGCAATGTAAGGTAACTTGCAGGCTAAAGCCTGCCTCTAGCTTTCATCCCCGGTCTAAAGACACGGGGTTCTCAGCATATTTGCTATAGAATTCTAGAATATACCGTGACTCATCCGCCGTCAGCAGTCAGTGAACTTGGTGGTTTCAGGAAAATCCGTGGACTTAAAACAAATATTCAAAACGCCGAATCCCATAATCGGTGTCGTACATTTACAGCCTTTGCCAACTTCTCCCCGCTGGGGCGGAAACCTCAAAGCTATTATCGGAAGAGCCGAGCAAGAGGCTACAGCGCTGGCTTCTGGTGGCGCAAACGGTATCATTGTCGAGAACTTTTTCGACGCTCCTTTTGCCAAAGACAGCGTAGATCCGGCGGTGGTAAGTGCCATGACTCTGGTAGTCGAGAGGCTAACAAATCTCGTGACGCTGCCGATCGGCGTTAACGTGCTGCGAAACGACGCCCACAGCGCGATCGCCATCGCCTCCTGCACAGGAGCTCAATTCATCCGCGTCAACGTCCTCAACGGCATCATGGCTACAGACCAAGGCTTAATTGAAGGCCAAGCTCACCAGCTACTGCGCTACCGCCGGGAATTGGGCAGCGATGTCAAAATATTAGCAGACGTGTTAGTCAAGCACGGGCGACCCCTAGGCAGCCCCAACTTGACCACAGCCGTCCAAGAGACGATCGGGCGAGCTTTAGCCGACGCCGTAATCCTTTCCGGCTGGACAACTGGTAGCCCTCCCAATCTCGAAGACTTAGAACTCGCGAGTGCAGCAGCAGCGGGAATTCCAGTTTTCATCGGCAGCGGCGCCTCGTGGGAAAACATTTCCACCCTCATGCAGGCCGCTGACGGCGTAATCGTATCGAGTTCCCTGAAGCGAAACGGCCGCATCGAGCAGCCCATCGATCCGATCCGCGTCAGTCAGTTTGTAGAAGCCGCCCGCCGCAGCTTGTCACAGAAAGAGCCCCAACAGGAAAATAGAGATGCTAATGGCTCAAGAGGGCCAACACCGGAACCGGGCAAAGTCACAAGTAAAACGTAAAATAGGAATTGTTGACTGTTGACTCTTGGCAGTAGTCAGTTGGCAGTTGGCAGTAGTCAGTAGTCATCAGTTATCAGTCATCAGTCATTAGTTAACAATTAACAGTCAACAGTCAACAGTCAACAGTCAACAGTCAACAGTCAACAATTCCCAATTCCCAAATTACCAAATCAAAAAATGATTCGCCGACGTTCAACCCCTTGGATTCATCGCTGGTCTAGGACTGTGATGGCAGCGATCGCAGCCATAGGCGTCGTAGAAACGGCCTATCTCACGATCGCTAAATTCACGAATGGCTCGGTCATTTGTCCCACCAGCGGCTGCGACAAAGTTCTCAACAGTCCCTACGCTACAGTCTTTGGCACAGTGCCTTTAAGTTTGTTAGGCTGTCTGGCTTACCTGAGCATAGCAATCCTGGCCTTGGCTCCCAAAGCCGTCAATCCCGCCACCAATAAAGGACTGCACTCTCAACTCGAAAAAAACACTTGGCAAGCGCTATTTATCATCACCGCTGCGATGGTAATTTTCAGCAGCTATTTGATGTATTTGATGGCTTTTGAAATTCAGGATCTGTGCATTTACTGCGTCACTTCTGCCTTATTTGCGCTGTCGCTGTTTGTGCTGGTGCTAGCCGGGCGCGAGTGGGAAGATATCGGACAGTTGGTGTTTACAGGCATTTTGGTGGCAATGGTGAGTTCGATCGGCGCCTTGGGACTTTATAACAGCGTCAAGTCACCTCCTCCTATTGTCTCTACCCCCGGAATTGCACCCCCTGCTGTCACTACCACCTCCGGCCCGGCACAAATTGCTTTGGCCCGCCACCTCCGACAAATCGGCGCTAAAGAGTACGGCGCTTACTGGTGTCCCCACTGCCACGACCAAAAAATGCTGTTCGGCAAAGAAGCAGCCAAAATAATTGATTATTTTGAATGCGATCCCAGGGGGCAAAATTCCCGCGCCCAAATGTGCCAAGCTGTTGCTGCGAATGTTAAAGGTTTCCCGACTTGGGAGATTAATGGTCAGTTTTATGCAGGGACACAATCTTTGGATAAACTCGCTGATTTATCGGGTTACACCGGCCCCCGCAACTTTCAAAACTAACAGGAAAGTGGGAAATTATAGATGACAGATTTTAGATTGATGGGCAGGAAATATCCTGGTTTTTTACTGAGTTTAGCGTGGGATCGTGCTGCGAAATCAATCTAAAATCTTGCATCTATTATAATCAATAAAAAAATAGTAAAAATTAGTTATAACGAAAAAGTTTAAAACAAGTTGTGGGTTTTTAGTATTTAGATCGGCGAATAACTACTAAAACTTTTACAGAAAAATGCAATAAACCGGGTTTCTGCTTCCAGAATGATTGTTGAAATGACATATTTTGGTGGCGAAACCCGGTTTCTACTGTTGCAGCCCGATCGCACCGAAAAACCAAAAAATTGGATAATCTAAAATCTAAAATCGACTCGCCCGCACCGAAAAACCAAAAAATTGGATAATCTAAAATCTAAAATCTAAAATCGACTCGCCCGCACCGAAAAACCAAAAAATTGGATAATCTAAAATCTAAAATCGACTCGCCCGCACCGAAAAACCAAAAAATTGGATAATCTAAAATCTAAAATCTAAAATCTAAAATCTAAAATCGACTCGCCCCGAAGATGTAAAACCTATAGGTAGTAGTAGTTTAGATGCTCAAAGGGCGAGGTCCAAATCCCCAAAATATGCTAGAAACTATCAAAAAATGGGTCGATCGAGAACGCCGAGTATTGATTACTGCGAGTGCCGTTGCTAGTACGGTGATTGTAATGCGCTGGTTCGGATTTTTGCAGGTGTGGGAATGGGCTGCTTTCGACCACTTTGTGCGCTGGCGGCCGGCCGAACCCATTGACTCGCGCATCGTCATTGTAGAAATTAAGGAAGCTGACTTGCAAAAATACGGCTACCCAATTTCGGATGCTGCCTTGGCCCAATTGCTGCAAAAATTGCACGCTGGCAAGCCGCGGGCGATCGGCCTCGACGTTTACCGAGATTTGCCAACTCAACCGGGTAACGCCGAATTGCTCAAAACTTTTAAAACTATTCCCAACTTAATCGGCATTGAGTTGATGCCAGACGAAACCCGCTTCGGAGTTCGCCCGCCTCCGGTACTTGACAAGCTCGATCGAATCGGTTTCAACAACGTTGTTATCGACGCTGACTCAAAAGTGCGGCGAACTTTGCTCTACGCTTGGCCCGGAGACGGCAAAACTCATCAAAGTTTCGCACTCAGACTGGCTTTGCTTTACCTCAAAAGCGAAGGAATTTCCCCTCAACGAGCCAGAGTCAATCCTAAATACTTGCAATTAGGCAAGGGGGTTTTTCGGCCTTTTCAACCGAATGACGGTGCTTACGTTCGATCGGACAGCCGTGGGTATCAAATTTTGACCAACCTGCGCGGCCCGCGAGGCAGTTTTCGCACTGCATCGATGGACGATGTGCTTTCTGGCAAAGTACCTGCTGATTTTGTACGATCGCGCATTGTCTTGATCGGCTCAAATGCCCCCAGCCTCAAAGACTTTTACCAAAATTCTTACAGTTCCGGTTGGTTTGGTCCTCCCCAGCAAATACCGGGAGTCGAGCTTCAGGCTCATTTCTTGAGCCAAATTTTGAGTGCCGCTCTCGACGGGCGCGGGAGTATCAATGTCTGGCCAGAGGCTGCGGAGTTGCTGTGGATTTTACTGTGGTCTTGGGCGGGAGCAAATGTGAGTTGGAATTTGCGATCGCTTGGTCGATCGGCTTACTGTTTATTAAGTATCTGTCTAGGTCTGAGTGCCAGTTTATACTTAGCATTTTTAGCAGGTTGGTGGCTACCGTTAATTCCTCCAATCCTCAGTGTTGTGGGTTCTGGTGCTGCTGTTGTGGGTTATCTGGCTCACTTGCAAGAAGAATTAAAACGGTCTAAAGAATTTTTACAATCGCTAATCGATACAATTCCCGACCCCATTTTTGTCAAAGATCGAAATCACCGCTGCGTAGTTTTGAATCAGGCATATTGTCGGTTTATTGGCTATCCTTTAGAAATTTTAACTTGCCGAACCGATTACGATTTATTTCCCCAAGCCGAAGCCGAGATATTTTGGCAGCAAAACGAATTAGTATTTCAAACTCACCAGCCGCGAGAAAATGAAGAATATTTTACAGACGCTCACGGAATTACGCATCTGATTGCGACTAAAAGATCCCTGCATAAAGATGCTGCCGGCAACCTATTTTTAGTCGGAGCAATTAGAGATATTACCGAGCGCCAACTTCGGCAAAATGCCCTAGAACAAAAAAATGCTGAACTCAGCCACCAAGCTTATCACGATGCTCTTACCGGTTTGCCCAACCGCCAAATGTTCTACGAATGCTTGCATCAGTCTCTAGAAATAGCCTCCCGCAATCAGGAATTGGTAGCTTTACTGTTTTTAGATTTAGATGGATTTAAATCAATCAACGACACTCTCGGACACAATGTGGGCGATTTACTCTTAAAAACAGTTGCCAGTCGGCTCAAAAAATGCTTGCGGGGCAGCGATACCATCTCGCGGTTGGGCGGCGACGAGTTCACAGTCATTTTGCCCGCAATTCCAGGTCGCGAGGAAGCTGCGAAAGTAGCGGAAAAAATTTGCGACGCCATCATGCAGCCTTTTATTTTAGAAGAACATACAGTTTCTGTAACTACAAGTATTGGCATTGGTTTATATCCCATTGACGGTCAAGAGCCAGATATTTTAGTTAAGAATGCCGATGTTGCGATGTATCGTGCTAAGGAACGCGGGAAAAATCAATATCACTTTTATTAATTAAGATTAGTTAAAAACAGAATGCAACTGTAGGTAAAGTCCCACCCCGATATTGATAAGTCAATCGATTTTAGATTTTAGATTTTCGATTAAAGAATTCAAGCATTGACCCCACGGATCAATTCGGGGGGCAAGTTTCGGGAGCATCTCAATGAAAGCAGCAAAGCTCGAAATTGGAATTAGGAGTCAGGAGTCAGGAGTCAGGAGGAAAGAAGAAGAAGGAAGGAGCCATAATAAGTGTTTTTACAAATATGAGATGCTCCCCAAGTTTCATCGGATACAGGTTTTTTATTTCTGGGTCCTGAGTCTGCTTTCGGAATGAATCCGGGGGCTTGTATCATGGATGCTTTCGGTCATTTGTAATTATTCAATTTTTTTATCTAAAATCTCAATTATTTCAGACAAAATTTGAGCAATTTTTAGAAATCAAACCCTAATTGGGCCGTGAGGGAGATATTATTTCAGACCTCCCCTGTGCAGCTAACTTAAAAAAATAGCTCGCTCCGTGAACAAACCTGACGGTCAACCGAGTACAGTTAGACTGCAGGCTTCTTTTTCCTTTTTTTCAAAGGCTTTTTATAGTGAGGTAGTTCCACCCCCACTTGCTAATATAGTATCACAGTATTTCCCGATCATCTTGGGGTATAAAAGAATAATTGTCGCTTTGGGTACCTACACCCGACGAGCATTTCATCACGCGGGCGTAATTCCCAACGGGGTACGGGGCTCCGCGCTCAGATTAATCCCCTCTAAATATACGCCCGGGACTTCCTGGCTGGTAGTTAAACTGTAAGCCCTCTAAGCTTTTTGAAACCGTTCAAAAAAATGTCCAAAGTAGTGAAATCTCAAAGGGAGCATCTCAATGAAAGCAGCAAAGCTCGAAATTGGAATTAGGAGTCAGGAGTCAGGAGTCAGGAGGAAAGAAGAAGAAGGAAGAAGGAAGGAGGAAGAAGGAAGGAGCCATAATAAGTGTTTTTACAAATATGAGATGCTCCCAATCTCAAATCACATAATTTAAAGTTCTCTCATCTGTCATCTGTCATTAGAGAGATTTAGCTCAATATAAAACTTATGAGAGCAACTTGCCGTCTTATCTAAATGTTACAAAATATTAAAATAAATCACAACCTGAAACCAAATTAAAATCGTCAAAAAGCCTTAATGTAAAAAAAAATTATGTAAATTTACTAAAATTAATTAAAGTAAATGTAAAGATATCAGTGGAAATACGGAAATTGACAGATATAATAGGTGGTACAGACGTGGATCTATTGCGATGATTTGAATAAGGCTGTGAATACTATGCGTACTTTGATTCAGCTCACAAAAACGGCAACCCTGGCTGCCTGCCTGCAAGTGAATATAGTCGGCACCGCAAATGCGGCTCGACTTGCCAGCAACTCAACTAGCAATTTCACAAAAGCCCGTAGCACGGGCGAGATCCCCAGAGTTGGGACAGTTACACCAACCTCTAGGTTGGGAAATCCCCAACAATACGAACCAGACCCGAACGGGAACCCCGAAAGTGAGGGTACGGGAACGCGCTGACCCCAAATTTTCAATCAATTTTCAATCTTCTATTCGCGGAGATTTGTACCAATTAAATTGGTTAATTAAAGTATGGCTGCACCAATCCGGATCGGTGAGAGGATAGTCCACTCGGTAATGACCGCCGCGACTTTCAGTGCGAAACGCAGCACTTTTGACAATTAAATAGCCGATATCCAATAAATTCCCAACTTCTCCCCAATTTCGCAAAATTGAGCTATTCTCCGCCTCAGCAGGGGAAAAATCAATAATTTGTCCGGGCTGTAAATTATTAAGCGCTTGACTCAAAGGCAACGAAGCAAATTCTTGTCGCCAAATCTCAAGTTGGACGATCGCACTTTCCAAATCCCGCTGTCCCCGGCAAATTCCCGCACTCTGCCACACCAAATTCGGCAATTCGACCCGCAACCTTTCGATCGCCTCAATGTCCTTTTCAGAAATCGATTTTTCCCAAATTTCCCCTGCCTCGAACCGATCGGCGAATGCCTCGGGTCTTCCACCTTCTAGCTGCAAAAGTCCCATCTGCGCCCCAAAAACCAGACATTCCAGCAGCGAATTGCTCGCCAACCGATTAGCGCCGTGTACCCCCGTGCTCGCAGTTTCTCCCACCGCGTACAAACCCGGAATCGAAGTTTGGTTAAACTTGTCAGCCACAATTCCTCCCATCCAGTAATGGGCCGCAGGCGTCACCGGCACCGGTTCGGAAAAAATATCAATTCCCCAGTCAGCGCAAACTTGAATAATATTTGGAAACCTGTAGCGCAGTCGATCGACCGCAATCGGGCGCAAATCCAGCCAAACATGAGGTTCCCCCGTTTTTTGTAAGTGGCGGAAAATAGCGCGACTAACAACATCCCTAGGGGCGAGTTCCCCGCTGGGGTGAGAGTCAAAAGCAAAGCGATATCCCTTACTGTCAACCAAATGAGCTCCTTCTCCCCGCACCGCTTCGCTAATGAGAAACCGAGGCGCGCCCGCTGTGCTGAGTGCCGTCGGGTGAAACTGCACAAATTCTAAATCTCGCAGCAGCGCCCCGGCGCGCCACGCAATTGCCACCCCGTCCCCGGTACTTACCGACGGATTGGTCGTTTGAGCAAAAACCTGTCCGCCGCCGCCTGTCGCCAGCACCACGGCTTTAGCCTGCAGCCACTTGACTTGTGAACCGCAAATCGAGCTAAGGCCCTGACAGCGCCCGGTTTCGTCTAGCCACAGACTCAAAGCAAAGGCAGGAGATACGAGTTGAATGTTTTTGCGGCTCAATACTTTTGCTGTCAGCGTACTGATAACGGCTTTGCCCGTAGTGTCGGCGGCGTGGAGAACTCGGCGGCGGGAGTGGGCGGCTTCTAGGGTGAGGGCTAAATCTGGGCCGGTGCGATCGAATGCAACGCCCATTTTCACCAGGGAGTCAATGCAAGCACCAGCTTCCTCGACTAAAAATTTCACCGCATCTAAATCGCAAAGACCTGCTCCCGCAGCCAGTGTATCCTGAACGTGCAGCGCTGCGGAATCTTCAGGAGCGATCGCCGCAGCAATCCCTCCTTGAGCCCAATCGCTGGCAGAAACAGGCAGGGTATTTTTATTGATCAAGCCCACCTGCAAATGTTCTGGCAGGCAAAGTGCCGTGTACAAACCGGCCGCGCCAGCACCTATTACCAATACGTCAAATTTGTCAGTCATAAGTCTGCCGCCAGTCGATTTTAGATTTTAGATTTTAGATTTTAGAATTGAGTCTACAGATGAATCTGGGGACTTGAACTAATGTCTGTCAAGGGATTTTAGATTTTAGATTTTAGATTTTAGATTTTAGATGAATCAGGGGAACCCGCTGATTTCAATCTAGCGAATTTTGGTCGGCTTTTGCCGAATGGTGGTTGAAAGTAAGTCTTGATAAATTAAAGGCAGAAGTCATCAGCCTAAGAGAAAAAAAATCTTTTCTTTCGGCCGTTTGCCTTCTGCCCAATGACTTCTGCCTTCAAATGAGGCCCGCTGCTACCTAGTCGTAGAGACCGTTATTCAACCTGGTGTCTCCTTCAATAAAGACTGATTCGACATCAGTTACGGTGAATTTGTCCAAGTTAGCTTGCAGCACTTTTTTCTGAGCTTCCGTCAAACCTGAAATGTTGAGTACGTCCTCAACTTTTTCGTAGGGAGCGTTCTTAATAATTAGTCCAGCTAAAGTGGGATACAACCCTCGATATTGGCGAAAGTCCCGGACGGCGCTGTTGTTCAAATCAAGTTTTTTGCCGTATTCTGTGGCAAGCTTCTCATCGGCGCGATTGGTTCTAGCCGGAGCTTCAACAGCTAGGAGCGAGGATGATGGCAAGACGATACGGCTTAATGACGCCGCGATCGCGCTTTGGTCTCCAGCCCATGCAAAGCAGCCCAGCACTAAGCCCAATACTGCCAATAGACGACCCAATCGTTTCATGAAGTTTTGTCTCCCAATTTCATACACAGCATTTATGTAGAGACTACCATTTTGCTTATGCAGTTTTTCAGACAAATCCGCAGCAGGCAGATATCTGTTATAAAATTTACCTTTAGGTATTGACAACTCTGAGGATATATGATATATTCGGCTTTTTAAGCATCGCAGGCAAGTTTATCAAAGGCACTCCAAATTAAAAACTCGGACTGCCATTTTAAAGGGTTAATTTTTGCCCTGCACCCAATTTTCTAGCTATCGAGAACTCTTTCCTTTGCTTTTGAGAAAAGCGTTCAAGTCAGCATAAGTACCGCCGTAAGCCACGCTGGGATTCTCGTAACCCTTCAAAGAAACAATGTGCTGCTCGAAAGCGCCCTGGGCCCCCAATTGCGTCAGGTATTTGTAGGTAGTTTGTCCCACAGCGATATCCTTGCCGAGTTGCTTGGTGCAAGATTCCAGGCGAAATGCTGCGTTTACAGTATCTCCCAAGGCGGTATAGTCCGATCGGTCGCTGCTGCCAGAATTTCCCACCATTGCATAACCGGTATTGATGCCGGCCCCGACTCGCAATGGAAAAGGCAGGGGGTAACGGCTGCTGAGTTCGTCTGTTGCCTTGTGCAGTTCGCTCAAAGCTTGGCAAATCCGCATCATCTCCTCGCTGCTGACATCACTGGTTTTGTGAAACCAGACTGCCATGATGGCATCGCCGATGTATTTGTCCACCCAACTGCCGTGTTCGCGAATGATCTGTCCTGCTTTGCGGAACCAATTGCCGATGACTTCCGAGAGGAGGGTTTCGTCTAGCTGTCTAGTCAAAACTGTAAAGTCTCGGATGTCCATTACCATGACGCTAATCAGGCTACGCACCGTCAAAGTCGCCGTAAAATCTTCAGAGTCTGTCTCGTGTATTGGTGGATCGTGCCGGTGGCCGGCGGTTGGGTTGTAGAAGTCCAATTCGGTTTGACCGAAAATAATCCGATCGCCATTTCTGAGAGTGACAGGAATACTGACCCGCCGCCCGTTGACAAAGGAACCATTGCGGCTGCCCAAGTCGATCAGGTAGAACTCTCCTGTCTCCATTTGCTGTAACATCGCGTGATTACGGGAAATCCAGCGATCTGTCAGTACAAAATTATTGTCATCGCTCCGCCCTACTGTCCAGCAATTGCTGCCGGAGAGCGGCAAGTAGCGATTGCCGCCTTCTGTGCGAAGTACCATATGTGGATTGGGTTGCACTCGTCACAACAGTCCTAGAAACGACACAAAATTAACCGATTTGAGATTTGAGACTTCAGATTTTAGATTTTTTAGTCCATCATCGATGCACCTAGCCCCTGCGGGATTGGTCAACCATAAATTCGATCGAGCGAGCGAAGGTATTTATGATTCCATCTACCAAAGCAGCCCGTAAAAACAGACTGTCTACCAAGATTGTACCTGATAATACTGCCTGCCCCGGAGCGGAGACAACTTTTATTTATTTTGATGGGCCAGAAAAAAGTGGGAAAATGGCTCTCTGGCTAGGCGGCTACCGTGTACACACAAGTCCAAATCTTTTAACACCATTCCTGAAACCCAAGTTTCGCATGAATCTCAGAAAGGAAGCTTATTTTCCTGAATTTTAAGTTATTGATTCGGCCAAACGAGAAATCAAGATTTTAGGAAACAGCGTTTCTCCAATATGGGTCAGCGAGCAACTTGTCTGTACAGGGTAGAGCTAGGCGGGGGTAGGGGGTGTGGGCTGCTATGCAGATCCAGAGTTCTGTGAACTACTCCTTATGGTGTAGCCTTCCCATTTCAACCGGAACAGCCGATCGTACCGAAGACTTCCTTAATAACTGACTCTCTCAGTATTTTTACTTAATAATCCGAGATTGAGCCACCGCCATCAACTCGAAATAACCCATCTGACTGTTGAGGCTGCGGAATGGGAGTCATAAATTCACCTAAATTGACCTTTTGTTCCGGATGAACATAATGAGGTCTAGTAAGTTATGTAAGCCTATGGCACGACCCAAAGTTTGGTGTCATTGATTACCGCCTTTGCAAGCAAAATAAGGACGGTAAAGCACCAGCAATGGCTACCTAATCAATGCTTAACATCCTACAGAGCGTCGTGAGCTAGGTTCGTAATAACTTATTTATCAATGTTGGTAATGAGAATCCTAGAAAAATTCTGCATTCATAAGTTAGTAGAATCCCAAGTAAGTCAAACACCAAATGCTATTGCTGCTCTTTTTAGCAGCGAGCAAATAACTTATCAACAATTAAATAATAAAGCCAATCAATTAGCACATTATCTGAAAAGCTTAGGGGTTAATTCAGAGACGCTGATTGGAGTATGCGTTGATCGATCGCTGAATATGTTAATCGGACTTCTGGGAGTCTTAAAAGCCGGTAGTGCTTACGTCCCTCTTGACCCCACTTATCCCGAAGATCGGTTAGCTTTTATGTTGGAAGACTCCCAGCTTCCGCTACTACTTACCCAAACCCATCTTCTCAGCTCCCTACCTAAAAGAAATGGTATGCGAGTGGTATGTTTAGATTCAGATTGGCAAGACATTGAGCAATTCAGCCAAGATAATTTAGAAAGCGAAGTCACACCTGATAATTTAGCCTATACAATATACACCTCTGGCTCAACGGGTAAACCAAAAGGCGTGCAAATTATTCACCGTGCTGTAGTCAATCTTCTGCTCTCCATGAAACAAGAACCAGGATTGACAGAGCGAGATGTACTACTAGCAGTAACTACGATATCCTTTGATATTGCTGTTTTAGAACTTTTCTTACCATTAATAGTTGGTGCTCGCGTTGTGATTGTTAGTCGCGCAGTCGCCATCGATCCCATCAAGTTATCTAAAACAATCACTGAATCGGGCGCTACAGTCATGCAGGCAACTCCTGCAACCTGGAAAATGCTATTAGCCGTTAATTGGCAAGGCGATCGCAATTTAAAAATTCTTTGTGGAGGAGAACCTCTCACTCGACACTTAGCTAATCAATTACTAGAGCGAAGTTCCTCCCTTTGGAATATGTACGGGCCGACTGAGACAACTATTTGGTCAACCATTCATCAGGTAGAAGCTGGTGAGGAAACCATACCAATTGGTCGCCCAATTTTAAATACTCAAATTTATCTGTTCAAGTATCCACGCCATTCTCACAACGATAATCTTGAGCTTGTTGCTGATGGCTCTGAGGGAGAGATTTACATTGGTGGTATGGGAATAGCGAGAGGTTATCTTAACCGTCCAGAGATAACTGAGGAAAGGTTTATTGATGATACTTTTAACAATGAACCGGGCGCTCGTCTTTATAAAACTGGTGACTTAGCTCGTTATCTTCCAGACGGTAATATTGCCATTATTGGGCGCAGTGACTACCAAGTCAAAATTCAGGGACACCGAATTGAATTAAAAGATATTGAAGCTGCCTGCTTCGAGATTCCTGCGGTGAAGGATGTGGTAGTGGTTGTTAGTAATGATGCTCAGGGATACGATTACTTAGTTGCTTATGTGGTGTTGAATTCACAAGCATTAAAGCAGAGTTCGGCAGGCTTCCGAGCCATGCTAAAAGAAAAATTGCCGGAGTACATGATTCCTGCGCTTGTGGTCTTTATGGATGCTTTGCCATTAACACCTAATTGTAAAGTAGATCGACAGGCACTACCGGCACCAACTCTTGATAATGTTGAAAATTTTGTTGCTCCACGCACGGAAATAGAGAAACAATTGGTTGAAATTTGGACTTATGTTTTAGGAGTGCAAATTGGCATCCATCAAAACTTTTTTGAGTCAGGCGGAAATTCATTACGCGCCGCCTTATTACTAAATCGAGTATCGCAAGCTTTCCCAGTGGAATTGTCTTTAGATTGCCTGTTCAAATCTCCGACAATTGCTGGATTAGCTGAAGTAATTGAGGCTGTGCAGTCTTCGGGATCTACGGCGATTTTTGAAACAAATATTGCTGAGTTATCGGCGGATGCAGTCTTAGATGAAACTATTCACCCCTTGACAATTACCAGATTTAGACCGAAGCACATTTTCTTGACAGGGGCAACGGGTTTTGTTGGTGCTTTTCTATTGCACGAATTGTTGCTGCATAATCCCCAAGCGACTATTTATTGTTTAGTTCGTGCTGATAATTTGGAATCCGCGACCTCTCGACTGCGTAGCACTCTGCAAAATTACGAAATTTGGGAAGAAGAATTTAGTAGGAGAATTATCCCCATAGTTGGAGATTTATCACAGCCATCTTTGGGACTGTCAACACCCAATTTTAGTGAATTAGCAGATGTCGTTGATGTGATTTATCACTGTGGTGCTTATGTCAATTTGGTTTATCCCTACAGTGCGTTACGGGATGCAAATGTGGGCGGAACAAAGGAGATATTGCGTCTAGCCACCCTGACTAAAATTACACCTGTCCACTATATTTCTACTCTGGATATCTTTCAATCGTCGAACTATGAGGGTATGAAATTAATTGCCGAAACAGACGATTTACTTAGTGCTGAAGGATATTCAGATGGTTATGCTCAAAGTAAATGGGTGGCAGAAAAATTAGTGTAAGGATTCAGGTCTGAGAGTGGGGAATTAAAGAAGGCATAAATAAGTCACAAGAATGGGCAGATATAGCATCAC
>NZ_JAUBTK010000118.1:0-17389 GCF_036702455.1 Microcoleus sp. D2_18a_D3 | reverse complement strand
AATGCTAAAACTTCGTTGTGCTTACCTCAACGATCTCTTGGCCATTTGAGGCTTTTGCAAAACCGGGATGCTCCCATTAACTTTCCTGTTGCTTGACCATTTTCAATAAATTCAACATGGGCATCGATCCCATAATCTTCTATCGGTTGTTCGCGAAAAATACAGCCTAATTTTTCAAAAATTAGTTGTGTACCAGCTATACCAATTCTTCCAGTTCTAGAGCTTGGATGAGATTGCATTGTTCTAACTTTAAATCGCTTATACAAGACTTATTTTAGCCCGATCGGATGATATGGTGGGCAAGTGACACGCTCTAGCTCAACTTAATCCTCTCAAAGCTAACGCTGCCCACCCTACGATAACGAACAAAAAACTCGGTTTCTGTGAGTGAGGTTAAAAATTCTAATTTGATTGGGCTATACCTGCTACTTCTGGTGCCGCACCTCAATCACAGTGTGCACGTTCCCGCGCGGCGAAAAATCGCCTTTAATCGTCGCTTCCAGCGGCGCGCAAGCGGCCACAAAATCGTCTAAAATTTGATTGATCGATTCTTCGTGAGAAATGTAGCGATCGCGATAACTGTTAACGTACAGTTTCAGCGCCTTTAACTCTACCACCCGCTCGTCTGGCACGTAAGTAACGTGAATTGTCGCAAAATCGGGATAGCCAGAAAACGGACATTTGCAAGTAAACTCCGGCAACGTAATGTTAATCGAGTAGCGCCGCCCGACTCGCGGATTCGGGAAAGTAATTAACTCCCCTTCCAAAATCTGGCGTTCGCCGTATTTCATTTCTTCGGTGCTTGACTTTTGCGACATAGTTTGTTCCGGTGCGTAGTTGTTCATAGCGATTGACCAAAAACTTGTAACATTAAATTAAATTTACGTTCAATATCTGTAACAAATATCTTGACGAATTGTGTTGCGATCGATCTAATTGCAAATAGTCTCAGGCTAAACTAAAACAAGTTCACCCTCGCCATCTACAATTATGCAAAATACTACCTTATCTGACAATACTTCCCCCGAAAACTCAAATAGTTACTCTCCATCGGTACCGATTTCCCTCTATCGAGAAGTCACGGCAGAGCTCCAAGCAGCCCAAGCGATGGTGGACTCCCTCAAAACCCACAATCAGCAATTAGTCCAACAAAATCAACAACTGCGGCGAGAAGTAGAAACAGTAGTTCAAGTATCCCAACAGTTACAGCAAGTAGTCAACTCGGCTCAGAGCGTCACCCAGACAGGAATGCCTCAAATGCCGTCAGTCAAATTCAATTTCAGCATTGAACCTCCGCCCCCACCACCTGTAACCTCGCAGACTAACTCTGCCATACCTCAACCACCTCAGACAGTGGCTTTCCCCTTCCCACTACCGGAACCGGAGCCAACAGCCACCTCGATGCCCCAGCCACTTCCCGAAAAATTATTTACAGAGGTGCCGGAAACTCCTTACCGTGTGCGATCTCAACTCAAAAAAACCTCAGATTTAAGCGGATTGTGGTTGGCGATCGCGATTTTTCTGATTGTGATTGCAGCTTTCGGCGCAGGTTATTTAGTTGTCCGCCCTTTATTAATGAAAAAGTAAATTCCAACAAGAATCCCACGGTTCGAGCCGTGGGATTTTAAACAAAACCTAGCATAAATTGTTCAAAGTTACGCTAATTGGCCATCATCCTCTGGCGGCAATCGTTTCTACTGAACGAGGGGCATACTGCTCTTCACAAGCAGAACCTACGATTCCCACCCCTGGCTCGAAACCGCGCGTGAACTCAGTGAGTTTTACCTGTTTAGCTTCCAAAGCTGTCTGTAGCACCTTCATGGCTCGGTGAGGGTCGCCGGCTCCGCAGAAAAATAAATCTGCAGCAAAATAACCGTGTTCAGGCCAAGTATGGATTGCTATATGGGACTCTGCCAAAGTAGCAGTAGCTGTCACTCCGTGAGGACTAAACTGGTGTACGCACAAATCGATGAGAGTAGCTCCTCCGGCTTCGATCGCATCGAGAATAGCGCGGCGGATACGTTCAGGATCGTTGAGCAGGTCTCCAGGAGACTGCCAAGCATCAGCGACCAGATGGGTTCCCAATTGTTTCATTCTGCGGGGTTTTACCTCTATTGAAGTTAAGTCTCAAACCTTTTAACGTTAGCACGATGTCAAAAATTTTGCAAGTATGTTTCCCAAAGAAAGATGAAGATTAGGAGCAGTACCTACCACCAACCGCTTGCGGTATGCTGGGGTCGAACTGTCTCACAGGCAGATCCCACTAATGGAATTCGTGTTATTTCAACGCTGCCAAGTTCTTCTCAAACCACCTTGTTTGATTAAAGCGATCTCTTGTTTTCATTGGCGGCAAAAAAACCAAAGCTCGATCGTTCCGGCTGCGGCGGAATTTATATGATATCGAAATGCCACAGATGGACGGCTATGCTTTCATGCGTAAAATTCGCCAGATCCTAGACGATCGCCCGGCGGGCAGATTCCGGCGATCGCTCTGGCAGCCTATGCTGGACAAGTTAACCAGCAACCGGCGATCGCCGCTGGCTTTCTGGCGTCACCTAGCTAAACCCGCCCGGTCAGCAGAGATAATGAAGATCGTTGCCCGTTTGTGTGGGCCCAATGGAAAGACAACCGCATGATCCAGCAGTATCAACTCGTTGAACAGATTTTTGCAGGCAATAGCGAGATGGCGATGCTGATGCGATCGCACGATTGGTCGCTTTCGGCCCTTGGTGCCGTTGAAAGCTGGTCGCAAAGCTTGAAAACCGCGATTCGGATCATCTTAGGCTCTCGCTACCCCATGTTCGTCTGGTGGGGACAGGAGATGACCAAGTTTTATAACGATGCTTACATTCCTATCCTCGGCAAGCGACATCCGCAAGCACTAGGTCAGCCTGCCTCACGGGTATGGGCTGAAATCTGGGACACGCTAGGGCCGCAAGCAGAAGCGGTTTTGAACCAGGGACAATCGACGTGGAATCAAGAATTGCTTCTGGTAATGGAGCGCAACGGGTATACAGAGGAAACCTACTTTACCTTTTCCTACAGTCCGGTGGCGAATGATGATGGCCCAGTGGGGGGCGTTTTCTGCGCCTGTAGCGAGGACACTCAGAGCGTTTTGAGCGATCGCCGCTTGGCAACGTTGCGCGAATTAGCAGCAGAAACAGTCACTGCCAAGACGCAAGAAGCAGCTTGCGAGATTTCCGCCACCGTATTGACCAATAACGCCTATGACATCCCGTTTGCGCTGTTTTATCTACTCGATGGCAATCGCTCAATCGCACGACTCGCGGGTACAACAAGGTTAGCAGCCGGAACCCTTGCCTCTTGTGAGGCGATCGAGCTTACATCCGCCGAAAAGTGCCAGTGGCAATTGAAGCAAGTCATCGAGACGGGCGAAAGCAGAATCATTGAAGATTTGGAGGCACAATTTGGACTTTTACCGGGCGGCGCGTGGTCCCAATCTCCTCATCAAGCGGTAGTTCTACCACTAGCCCGATCGGGAGAAACCTTCGGGTTCCTGATTGCGGGAGTGAGTCCGCTGAGAACGTTTGATGATGATTACAAAGGTTTTTTTGACTTGATGGCAGGGCAGGTGACAACAGCGATCGCCAACGCCCAAGCTTACGAAGAAGAGCGTAAACGTGCCGAAGCATTAGCTGAGTTAGACCGTGCCAAAACCACCTTTTTTAGCAATGTTTCGCACGAATTCCGCACGCCGCTGACCTTAATGCTGGCTCCGTTAGAAGAGGTGATCGCCAACCTGGATGGAACAATTCCACCTCAAGAACGCGAACAATTACAGTTGGTGCAGCGTAACGGAATGCGGCTGCTCAAACTCGTCAATAGCTTGCTCGATTTCTCACGCATCGAAGCAGGTCGAGTCCAAGCATCTTATGAACCTGTAGATTTGGCAACCTATACGGCGGAACTTGCCAGCACGTTTCGATCGCTGATTGAACGGGCACGAATGTCGCTGATTGTTGACTGTCCCACCTTGCCAGAAGCGATTTATGTCGATCGCGAAATGTGGGAAAAAATTGTTCTCAATCTATTATCAAATGCTTTTAAGTTTACCTTAGCAGGAACAATTAGTGTTCGATTGCAGTGCGTCGAAAATTGTGTTGAATTATCAGTTGCAGATACAGGAGTCGGTATTCCCTCCGAAGAACTACCGCATTTATTTGAGCGATTTCATCGAATCAAAAACTCGCAAGGACGGAGTTTTGAAGGCTCTGGCATTGGGCTGTCGCTAGTGCAAGAACTCGTCAAACTACATGGGGGAGCGATCGATGTCAGCAGCACTTTTGGGCAGGGAAGTTGCTTTACGGTGACGATTCCCACCGGAACAGCTCATCTGCCGCCGGAGCGCATTGGCGCCAGTCGCACGTTAGCATCAACGGCGTTAGGGTCGAAGCCATATATCGAAGAAGCGCAGCGGTGGTTGCCAGAAAACGATTTTAGATTAGAAGAATGGAGCATGGCTCCATCCACTAATGAACTCGTCAATCAACCCGATCAATCTAAAATCCAAAATCTCAAATCTAAAATTCTGCTGGCAGATGATAACGCTGATATGCGCGATTATATTCGACGACTCCTGAGCGGTTCTTATATTGTTGAAACCGTCGCCGATGGCGTTGCCGCTTTGACTGCCATTGAGAATAATCCACCCGATTTGGTATTGACAGATGTGATGATGCCGGGGATGGATGGGTTTGAGTTGTTGCGATCGCTGCGTTCTAATCCCGCAACCCAAGACATTCCCATCATTCTCTTATCAGCCCGCGCAGGCGAAGAATCCCGCATTGAAGGACTCGCAGCCGGAGCCGACGACTATCTGATTAAACCGTTCTCGGCGCGTGAACTGCTGGCAAGGGTAGAAGCAAGTTTGAAGCTGGCACGGCTGCGACAGGAAGCAACAGTGCGAGAGCGAACCCTTCTGGGGCGCGTGACCGATGGGTTTATGGCAATGGATCTCGACTTTCGCATTACCTACGCCAACCAAGCCGCACAAGAAGTGTCGCGAACTCCCCTAGAAGCAATGCTGGGCAAAACGATGTGGGAAGCATTCCCAGGCACGACCGGCAATCAGTTTGAAATCCAGTATCGCCGAGCGCTCTTGCAGCAAATCGCGGTGGACTTTGAGGAATATTATGCTCCGTTTGATTTGTGGCTAGAGGTTCACGTTTATCCTTCCCCGACTGGGCTGTCTGTTTTCTTTCGGGATATCAACGATCGCAAAAAAATTGATCGGGAACGGGAACGGTTTCTTGCCGTCGGTTCAGATTTGCAAGTGATTGCGGGCATAAACGGGTATTTCCACTGGGTCAGCCCAACCTTTGAACGAACCCTCGGCTGGACACCAGAGGAAATGACATCCCGCCCCTGGACTGAGTTTGTCCACCCGGACGACCTAGGCACCTCCATTGCAGAAGCCGACAGTCTGTACTCCGGTAACGAAACCTTTACGTTTGAAAACCGTTACCGGCACAAAGATGGCTCCTACCGCTGGTTTCTCTGGAATGCCCAGCCTTACCCAGAAGAACAAGTGATTTACGGCGCTGCCGTTGACATCACCGATCGCGTGCGCGTCGAAAACGATCGGCAACGGGCCCAACAAGCCTTGCGTGAAAGCGAGGAGCAGAGTCGGAATATTCTAGAGAGCATTGGTGAAGCATTCTTTGCCCTGGATGAGACCTGGCGGTTCACCTACGTCAATCAATTTGCCGAAAAAATGCTCGATCGCATTCGGGGTGATTTGATTGGCAAGAATTTATGGGAAGAATACCCAGGGCTGATTGGTAGCGAGTTTGAGCGGATCTACTGGAGCGCCATACGCGATCGCGTGGCTGGGTCAGTGACGGCGTTTTATCCCGACCACGATCGTTGGTACGAAGTCCGCAGCTACCCTGCCGCACATGGAATCACCATTTATTTCAAGAATGTCACCGATCAAATTCAAGCGGAAGCAGCCCTGCGCCAAACGTCCGCCGAACTCGAACGGCAAGTGCAAAAGTTCAACGCGTTTAAGTCTTCGGTGCCGGACTTTATTTATACGTTCGATTTGTCCGGGCGGTTCATTGATGTCAACAAGCCGTGGCTCGACCTTTACCAAAAATCCTTCGCTGAAGTCATCGGCAAAAACTTTTTTGAATTAGATTACCCCGTGGATTTAGCGGCCAAACTGCAAAATCAGATTCAGAAAGTGATTCAGACGCGCCAACCGCTTAAGGATGAAACGCCATACACCAGCGCGTTCGGTACAAGAGCTTACGAGTATATTTTTGTCCCCGTTTTTGATGCAGAGGGTGCTGTGGAAATGGTAGCCGGTGTAACGCGCGACATCACCGATCGCAAGCAAGCCGAAGCTGAACGCGAGAAGCTTCTGCAACAAGAGCAAACCGCACGAGAAGCCGCCGAAACCGCCAACCGCATCAAAGATGAGTTTTTGGCGGTGCTGTCTCACGAGTTGCGATCGCCGCTCAATCCGATTCTCGGCTGGTCGAAGCTGTTGCAGCAAAACAAACTGGGCGCTGCAAAAACGGCTAGCGCCCTTGCCTCGATCGAACGCAACGCCCAACTCCAGTTACAACTGATTGATGACCTGCTGGACATCTCCCGCATTATGAGTGGCAAACTGAGTTTGAATCGGATGTCCGTTGACTTGAATATGGTGATCTCAGTCGCCTTGGAAACCGTTCGACTAGCTGCCGAAGCCAAGTCACTGCAAATTCAAACAACCTTTTTACCCTCCCTGGGAATGGTAATTGGCGATTCCGGGCGTTTGCAGCAAGTAATCTGGAATCTTTTATCCAATGCCGTGAAATTCACCCCTCAAGGCGGGCAAATTAGCGTTAGGTTAACCCAAACTGGAACTTATGCCCAGATTCTTGTGACCGATACTGGAAAAGGCATCAATCCTGAGTTTCTGCCTTATGTGTTTGAGCATTTTCGGCAAGAGGATGGAGCCATAACTCGTAAATTTGGGGGTTTGGGATTGGGGCTGGCGATCGCGCGTCAAATTGTGGAACTGCACGGTGGCAGAATTTGGGTTGAGAGTAGGGGTGAAGGACAGGGGGCCACCTTCACCGTTGAACTTCCCCTCTTGCATACCGCGAATCCGGTGGCAGAAGTTGTCGGCCGGGCTGAAGCTCGATCAAACGATCTTCACCTGGCCTCTCTGCGCGTGTTGGTTGTGGATGATGAACAGGATTCACGCGAGTTTGTGGCGTTTGTAGCGCAACAAGCGGGAGCCAAAGTGACTGCCCTTGGATCTGCGATCGAGGCACTGCAACTGCTCTCAACCAAACCCTTCGATATCCTCCTGTGCGACATCGGAATGCCAGATATGGATGGCTATATGCTAGTGCGGCAAGTGAGAGCTCTACCACCAGAGCGGGGCGGACAAATTCCGGCGATCGCCCTGACTGCCTATGCTGGAGACTTTAATCACGAACAAGCTCTTGCTGCTGGGTTTCAACGTCATCTTGCAAAACCTGTCGAACCGAATGAGTTAGTCCAAGCAATTGTGAAATTGCTAAGGAAACGGCATCGCTGACTCCGAATTTTAATAGATTGTCGGCGATCGACAATCTATATAAACCCGTCCCGCACCACCAATAACTGAATTCTGAATTCTGACTCCTGAATCCTTTATTGTCAAAATTTTTGAGTTTTAAATTAAAGATTATTTAACTTAAAACTCAAAACTATTTTCTCTTAATCAACTCCTAATATCAATTCCGGCTGCGCCGGAATGATATCAAATCCACGCTTCATAGTAGGGCGTAAAGTCGAATCAAGCTGCCAACAAATAATTCGCACAATTTTCATTTTTTTAACGGGAACATCTCACTTTTGCAGCAAAGCTCGAAATTGGAATTAGGAGTCAGGAGTCAGGAGTCAGGAGGAAAGAAGAAGAAGGAAGAAGGAAGGAGGAAGAAGGAAGGAGCCATAATAAGTGTTTTTACAAATATGAGATGCTCCCTTTTTAACCCCTCCTTCTACAGTCAACAGTCAACAGTCAACAGTCAACAGTCAACAGTCAACCGTCAACAGTCAACCGTCAACAGTCAACCGTCAACAGTCAACCGTCAACCGTCAACAGTCAACAATGATAAGGAGTGCAACCGGAATCGATATCAATCCCGGCTGTGAGTAGCTCCATTCGGCAAAATTGCCCCGCCCAAAGCTGCTTCATTCAAATTATCAACATTCAAGCTTGCCCCAATCAAATTAGCCTCGGACAAATTAGTTCCTGTCAAATTCGCCCCTGTCAGAGAACTTAGCAGCAAACCCGCTCCCGACAAATTGGCGTGACTCAAATTCGCCCCCCGCAAATCCGCTTCCAGCAAGCTAGCGCCTGCCAAATTCGCACCGCTCAAATTAGCTCCCCGCAAAGAAGCTTTGTTCAAATTCGCAGCCCTCAAATCAGCATTGTGCAGAATCAAACCATTTAAATTAGCTTTACTCAAATTAGCTCCCTGCAAGTCGGCACCGCTCAAATTAGAGCCATTTAGATTGGCGGATTGCAAGTCAGCACCGCTCAAGTCAGCACCGCTCAAATTAGCAGCGCTAATAGAAGCCTCCCGCAGACTTGCTTCGCTCAAACAAGCCCCAACTAAATTGACGCCGCTGAGATTTCCGCGATTGAGATAAGCCCGAGTTAAAGTTGCTCCGCTCAGGTTCGCCCCGGTCAAATCTACCTCGCTGAGAATCGCTCTAGTCAGATTTGCTCTGCTTAAATCAACCCCGCTCATAATTGCTCGGCTCAGCGTCGCCCCGCTCAAATTAGCCTCCGTTAGTTTCGAGCCGCTTAGCAAACAAGCTCCTACTAAACTCGCTCCCGTCATCACAGCTTTGCTCAAGTCAGCCTGAGACAATATTGCTCCGCTGAGATTGGCCCCGCTAAAATCTGCGGCGATCGCCACAGTTCCAGTTAAACTAGAACTGCCGAGGTTAGCTTCAATTAATTTCGCCTTAGACAAATTAGCCCCGCTCAAGTCGGCGGCGTTTAAATTAGCTCCAATCAGTTTGCTTTTAATTAAGTTGGCGCCTTTCAAATTAGCGCTGCTCAAATTTGTTCGACTGAGATTAGCTTCACTCAAATGAGCTGCAATGAGGTTAGCCCCTCGAAAATCTCGTTCCCCGTTTCTATGTCTAGTTAAAAGTTCATCGGCACTTAAAAGTTCAGTGAAATTCATAAAAAAATTGAGTGAGTTTCCTTAATTTCTCGATGTTCTATGTTGTCTGAAAATTTGTACTATCGTGTTTGGCCGTAAGTTTTTTCAACCTATACTGCCACATTAACCATTGTCAAAACTGGTTGATTCCTAGCATCACCCCGCTCACCTAGTTATAACTCACGAAAAACCCGGTTTCTCGTAAATAATCTGGGTGTTTTCAGCGCGGCAGTCATGAAGAAACCGAGTTGCGCGCCACCTGTAAGCCCTGTAAGTCTTATGGGGCTAATAATTAGTTGGCGGTTGATGTTAGTTGTTAATTGTTAGTTGTATTTATACTAACTGCTAATCACTAACTATTAACTGCTAACCATTTACCAAAATACCGAGAAGTTGTCGATCGATCTTGTCAATGTCGCTCGAATATTGGGGGTATTGCTGGCGGCATCCGCGCCGCATTCTGACCGGAAAAATTGCTGGTACAGGCGATCGAATTTATTAGTGCAATCAAGAAACAAGATATCGGAGCTTCAACCCCGAATGCCTTCTACATAAGTGCCTTCTATCTTCGATCGCCCATGAAAGCAGAGCCCGGTCAGCTCAGCTAGTTTCACCTCCCCCCACTGTGCTGCGCGCCAGTGAAATCCCACAGGAAGGCTGTTTCCCTCGGAGTGCTGAGCGAGTCGCAGGCAAAGCAAACAATACGCTGCCCTGAGCCTGAGATTTCGCGAAAAAAGGCGCCGCGAGCCATTGTGCTCCCGCGCTGCTGTGCTTGCTGTTAATCTTTACTCGATCCATGAGCGCTTGCGGTTCTAATTAACAGAACACCGGACACCAGACGCGCTCCCGGACATAAAAGCTGTTCCTGGGCTTCTCAAATGTTTCGCTGAGGCATTCCCAGAAAAACTGTATTCCTGTAGCAGGTATTGCCAACGGCAATTCGGCTGCTACAGCCAACTAATGACCAGCCTAAGTGTTGCCCGAAGGCTCCGACAATTATTACTATTCTAATATTTGCCGACCACCGCAGGCATTTCTGGGCGCGCGGGACTGGGTAGTTCACCTGTATAAGTTGGTGAAATTAGCCACCCCATAATTAAAGATAGTCGCTCTTTGACTAACTGGGCAATATCTGCTGTAATTTATGTCATCAAATTTGATAATACTGCAGGGTTTGCAATCGAGCTGTAGTGAGTGTTACAGAGTAAAAAACACTGCTGATTTAGGGTATAAAAATTAAGGGAGCCGATCCTCCGGCGCAAAGCCCAGCTCACGGACTGGGCCCCTAATCAAAATTAAACTTTTGACAGGTGGCTTTTTTAAGTTTCCAGAACAAAACAAAAGTCGGCTTTCAGAGAAAAAGCCGACTTTTGAGATAATTTTACCGACGAAGCGTAAAACCGCTAGATCGCCGCTGTTCGTTGGATCGCTTTCCACAATCCGAGTGCGCGAGTGCGACTACCCTGCAGAAAATAGAAACAATACCCAAACAAAGTCTGAATTATTAAACCCGACGGTTGCCGGTAATGCCCTGATTGGGATCGTAAATACCAGGCGTAGTATCAACCCCTGGAGTGCCAGGTGCGCCGTAATCAGCCCGAGCGCTATCGACGCTGGGATTATTATAGTCGTAGGTGTTCCAATGCTGAATGCCTCCGCGGCTCAGAATGGTTTCAGCTTTAGCGACTTCTGCCTCGCTGCCGTCAACCAGTACCAAGTAATCTCCTTTCGCCACGCGATCGTTGTATGCTCTAGCTTCCTCTTCGGGAATTCCCATACCGACTAAAGCTCCGATCAAGCCGCCTGCTGCCGCACCCAAAGCCGTACCGGCGAGTGTAGTGGCGATCGCCGTAGCTGAGGCTCCTGCCAGCATAATCGGCCCGATTCCCGGAATTGCCACTAGGCCCAGACCTACCAACAAGCCTGTCAAACCGCCCAAAGTACCACCTGTGAGTGCGCCCTTTGTGGCCCCTTCATCGGATTTGTTGTCCGCGCTGTCGTGCACGTCAATGCCTGCGATGTCGCCTTTAGACTCAGCATCCTTAGCGATGACCGAAACCCGATTCATGTCGAAACCGGCAGTTCTCAGTTCTCCCAGTGCGTGTTCCGTCTCGCGGCGGGTTGAAAATACTCCCACGGCGCGCTTCTGGCGACCCGAAGCTCTGCGGCCGGTGTCTGCCGGCACATCGTAAATGCCCCAATCCTGAATGCCCCGCACAGTCATAATTCCTTCGGCTGTGGCAAGTTCGGCATCTGTTCCTTCTACGAATACCAAATATTCTCCACGCGAGACGCGATCGTTATAAGCTTTAGCTTTTTCTTCGGGAACTCCCAAACCGACCAAACCGCCTACCAAACCGCCTGCTGCTGCCCCAATCGCGCCTCCGATTACAGTATCTGCCAGCAGAGTTGCGATCGCACCCCCCGCCATCACCGGGCCAACTCCCGGAATCGCTAGCGCTCCAATGCTTCCGAGTAACCCAATCAAACCGCCAGTCACGACTCCCGCTGTCGCGCCTGCTTTTGCGCCACCGCCCACTTTGTCGTCAGTACCCTTACCAGTACCAGTGCTAGCGCCGGCAATTTGGCTGCGATCGAGATTTTCGCCAACTACCGAAACTTTATTCATCGGAAACCCGGTACTTTGCAGTTCAATCAGGGCTAGTTCCGTATCTCGGTAATTAGAAAATGCTCCTACAGCTCGCTTGTGTTGACCTAAAGCCATTTTTTTTTCTCCTGAAAAATATACTACTTTTACACAACCACAGAATTTATGCTCTGCCATCAATCACATTTAGTCATTTTTTCCCAACAATTTTCATCGGTCGCTGGGAATAACTTCCCGCTCTATCTTCAGGTTGGTTTCCAACTAATTGTCCGGGATGGGAAATCGGAAATTGGGAAGGGGAAGTTGCAGGTATTGCGGGAGTTTTGAGTTCGTGAATTTTAAATTCAATTTAAACTCTTTAACTTAAAAACCCGCTCTCCCTAGAGAGTTACCTAAGCGTTGCAATCCGCTCCGCAAGCAATCTTACAATGCCCAACTTTACCCTCTTCCCTCAGACTTCTCTCCTAGATAACTACATCCTTCTTCCTTATTTCCCTCGGAATTCTTCCTTCCAACTTATTGCTTGCTGCTAGGCGATTCGGGTGCAGCGGGGGCAACAACAGCCGTAACATTCACCTCTTTGACACCCTTAATCTCTTTAGCTAGTGGCTCAATTTTAGCTAAATCAGTTTGATTGGGAACTGTGCCACCTACAGTGACAAGCCCATCTTTTGCGTCAACAGTTAGCGCACCTTTAGTGATGTTTACTTCTAACTTGGAGCGCACTTCACTTTGCAGGTCGCCATCGGCTCTTATTGCATCGCCGCCCGTCACATTGTTGCGCTGTTCTCTGGCCCTGATATCAGAATTTGCTTGGTTTTTGCGAATATCGCTCGTTGCGTCTTCCTGAGTTTTTTGAACTGTCTCGGCTGGGGGCGGGCTATTGGTATTTTCTGTGGTAGAATTAGGAGCATCAGTGCTAGTTTTAGCCCCTTCGCTGCAAGCAGCAGCTCCAAATAATAGGATGCCGCTGAGGAGAATTGGTGTTAGTTTGTTCATAATAGGTTAATACCCTCCGGGTAAGCTTTCAATGAGGCTGACTTGGTTGAGCCAGATGGGAGCCAGATGAAGCAAGACAGCATCTTTGTTTGTGCTTTCTGGTTTGTGCTTTCTGCGATTTAAAAATCCTTATATCAAATATATAAACTTGAGCAAGGATCTACATCGCTCCACGGGTGTAAAATTTATCTATGTCGTTAGATAGAGTACAAAAAATAAAATCAGGTCTTAAGTCAAATTTAGCATTATTTAGTTCTGACCACATTATTACTCAGAAACAGGTTTGAACCCGCCTTTTTTGTGGCCCAGGTCAATATTTACCTAGACACCAAGTTGAAAAGCGTAAGTTTTATGAATAAATTCGATCGCCACTCCCAACTCATTTTTCTCTCTTCCTTGGAACCTGTGACTTCTTCCCTCAACCTCTCTCCGTTAAATCTGTTAAATCTCCTACACTACTCATGGCCAAACTTCCTGCTTCAAAACAAACGAAAAGAGTCGAGAAATTTTTGAGCATTTTCTGGTTCTGGGGTACTGGCAACCAAGCCGTAAACGCGCGTTTCCACCAAAAAAACTTGACCTACACCTACAGGTTCAGTGGGGGAAAGCGGCTGAAACTCAAATTCTTTTCCGGGATAGCCTCCGAGGGAAATATCCCGCACTTGCAAGACTTTAGCATTCGCTGCCACGACGAAAAAATCAACGGCATTATTTAAAGTAATTCTGATATTATTGATATTATTGTCCCTCAATCGAAAATCTAGGTCAAAGTATTGAAGCAAATAAGTTTCTTTGTTTTTTAAGTTCGATCGGTATGTATGAGCAATAATTTGATTTGAAAAAATTTCTGAATTAATTTTAGGAGTTCCCGGCATATCGATCGCAAACTGACCCATCGCCGAGCAAAATGGCTGCCACTCTGGCGTCTGAATTTCTGCCCGCAGCGGGGCTGGTTGAGATGCAGCGGGACGGGCAAACTTGACAGGGTATGAAAGTAATGTAGCAGTAACTAGAAGTAAATAGAGAAATTTCATTTGGGTAAAAATTATATATGCCCGATCGATCTGCGCTAGCCTAGAAATATATCCGCAAAGGGGGGATTTATGCTGAATATTATATTTACTCAACAGCGACGCAACTCTCAAGGGCGATCGCCAGCTAAAACCAGTAAAACCAGTAAAACCAATATACTCGCTGCTGTAAATACTTGGCTAGCGGTGTTTCTGCTGGCTGCTGTCACAGCTTGTGCAAACAGCCCCAACAGCAAGGCACTCGAAGAATCTTTAGCCGCTGATCCGACATTAAAACAAAATCCAGTGGTTTTCTCTTCCCCGCCACCAGCGACAGCAATTGAGACAAACTCTACCGCCAAACTTCCTCCCGATTTCCCTACAGAGATTCCACTATATCCTAATGCTGAGTTAATCGAAGTTAGTGGGGAAACAGATCCGTCGCAAAAAAATGTGCGGCTGCGCTGGGAAAGCACAGATCCGGTTAATTCCGTTGGGAACTTTTACTCCACAGAGTTTGGGCGCGGCAACTGGGAAATTGTCAGCCGCCCAACCGCCGAGGGACAAGGTTCTTTAGTAGCAACGCGAGATAATTTACGGGTAACAGTGTCGCTTTCTCCTACTCAGAAAGTAGGGGGTTCTACAGAATTTGCGATCGACTACAGCAAAGAAAGCCCCGAAATTGCCGCCAGTCCCCAACCTAATAATTCCGAGTCTAGCGCATCTCCAACCGCTTCACCAACTCCCTCTAATTCAGAGGGAACTACTCCAACGCCATCTGCCTCGCCAAAATCAGCAAAAGTTAGCCAACTAGACACCCAAATTCCTCAACAGTTGCGGCAGTATGTGGCTGATTTAAGTCAGTTGGAAGTGCTAAAAGTGCGATCCTCAACGACCGAAAGTGCTAATTTAGAAACAGCCAGCAGTTTGCCCAAACCCAACAAAATTATCACTCGCCGCGAATACGCCCGCTGGTTAGTCGCAGCTAACAATCAGATTTATGCTAGCCGTCAAGCCAAACAAATTAGATTAGCAGTAGACTCTAGCGAACCGGCTTTTTCTGACGTACCCAAAACAGACCCGGATTTTTCAGCAATTCAAGGTTTAGCAGAAGCCGGTGTAATTCCGAGTTCGCTTTCGGGAGAAACTAAAGATGTGAAATTTCGCCCGGATGCACCTTTAACTCGCGAAACAATGATTCTCTGGAAAGTGCCTTTAGATAGTCGTCAAGTTTTGCCGACGGCTAACATTGAAGGAGTGAAAGAAAAGTGGGGTTTTCAAGATGCTTCTAAAATTGATTCCCAGGCGTCGCGGGCAGTTTTAGCTGATTTTAACAATGGAGATTTGGCGAATATTCGGCGCGTTTTTGGTTTTACTACTCTGTTTCAGCCGAAGAAATCAGTGACTCGCGCCGAAGCTGCTGCTAGTTTGTGGTATTTTGGCGTTCAAGATCAGGGGTTGTCTGCTAAAGATGCCCTGGAAGCAAAGTCTCAACCTGCTGAGTAGAGTTGTTTGGGGTTGTTAAAAGTTGTGAACACAGCATCTATAGCCTTTCTCAGAAAGATGAGGTACTCATGGGCATAGGGCATAGGGCATAGGGCATACCTCACCACGCTTGAGAACCGCTATACTTACCAATACCTCAAAAACCGGGTTTTTTCTCTGTAACAAAACCCGGTTTCTGCGTCCAAGACTGACGAAATTGTACCAATTTTTGATTGATCGGCGTGCGATCGCCCGCCACAAAAATTGCAGCTTGAGTTTCAAGGATTTCTGTGAAGATAGCTTACCCAGAAACCGACTTTTATCTACGAAAATGCCCACTCAAACGCGAGGCATATCCGTTGAAAAACCCTGTTTCTTTTCCTCTGGGGGAGTTATCGTAAAAAACAGTTTGCTAAATTATACATCGGCTTTTCTTCCTTGTGGCCTACCCTAGGGGATAGATTTTTTTTGCTTTAATCTTAATTTCTGTATCCTGCCATACAACCGCTGCATTGGGGGGCAAATTTTATAGATATTTCAACCAACACTGTGTTTAAAACTCTCAGTAGGATTCCGGATGGCTTAGCGGACTTAACGATAAATGAAAAACAGTGTTTGAGCTCTTGGAGAGCATTTTTTAATGTACGATATTACCTTATTTACCCCGCAAGACATGGCGAAATGCAGCTTAGTCCTGCGCCATTTAGGTAGAAATACTGCTAGTATGGAAGCCAGCAGCCAGAAGATTGTTAACTATATTTACCGACATTTTTGCGATTCGCAAACTGGAGAAAATACCTGTGCCTTAGTGCGTTTGTTCAAAACTCATCCCTACGGGGAATTAGAAGACTCATTGCAACAATCCGCGCGCCGCTTGATGAAGGGCAATTCCCCCGCCGCCGACATGAAATGTTGGACTCTGCTAGCAGCCGCAGGCACAGAACCGCAGTGGAATTCTCGGCACACAGCAGCAGAAAATACAGCTATTCCATTAGTTAGCACCAAATTAGTGGCTCAAATGCCGGCGATTTCGGAAATAATCCGGCAGTTCGGTTTAGACATTCCTACATTCCTCGGAATTGAGCGAGAAAGGTTCCTGCAATTAGAGCCCGCAGTATTAAATATTTTTCACGTACCAGAGGCAAAAGGCAGCCCCTTTATTCCTGAGCAAAATTCCTTAATTATCCCCTACCAAGTCAAGTCTGTCTTGGGATTTGGGGGACTTCTGCCGTCAGGAAGTGTGTTTGCGGTAGTGATGTTCCTCAAAGTTAAAATTCCCCAAAGCACGGCTGAAATGTTTAAAGATTTGGCACTTAGTGTCAAAACTGCATTGTCCATGCCCGACAAACAAAGTGTTTTTGACTATTCACAAAATCCTACAAGCTTTGTTACAAATAACAATATTTACGAAACCAAATTACTGGAATATCAAGTGGCTAATCTGATGCAAATGCTGGACTTTTCCGAACAAGAAATGCTCAGACAAGCGACTCGCTTTCAACAGACTATTGACAATTTACAGCGCGAACTTGCCGAACACAAAAATAAGGAACAAGCTTTGAAAGTAAGCCAAAATTCGTTTACAGGCATCCTCAATATTCCCAAAAATGCTATTGGTCGCGTAGATGAAAATCAAGGAATTCAGCGTTTTAATCAAGGAGAAGAACTGATTTAAACCAAGCTATGTGTTTAGTAACCCGGTTTATCCAAGAAACCGGGTTGTTGCTGTGTTTGTTCAGTGAATTTTACTTTTATAGGAAGGAGTGCGAGCATCCGGCTCGCTGTATATATAGCCTTTCGAGCTCTCATATGAGGTACTATCCGGCATAGGGCATAGGGCATAGGGCATAGGCCTCCGTGGGCATAGGGCATACCTCACTTTTTTGAGAACCGCTATATATCAATTCCGGCTGCAGCGTGACTTTTGCCTGGATTTTACGCCCGACGATGCTACGGGATTGGAACTCAAAATGAAACTAGAATGGGCTTAAAAAGGATTGAATGAAAAAGAATTACAGCTTTTGGTGTTAAGTAGGTAGGCGGGAAAAAACCTATTTATGTAACAAAACATTAAGCAGGATAATTCGAGTTAAATTTAACGCGTT
>NZ_JAUBTK010000117.1:0-18051 GCF_036702455.1 Microcoleus sp. D2_18a_D3 | reverse complement strand
TGTCTGATACCCGTTAGTAGACGTTCCCTCTTTATCAATGCACTATTTGGTTATTTTGTCAATGCGTAAGTCCTAGATTTTAAAGAGGATGCAGTTTACCTAACCCGACCCTGTGCCGTTGCCGACGATGCGATCGATACTATTTCCCGGCTGGTCAGAGTTGTTAACACCTACTGGCGACCCGCTCAATTGGAAACTAACATCAACATCAACTCCTTTGAGAATGCACTTTTTGTAGGGGTTGAAGTTAGTCAAGAGCAAATGGATTTTGCTTTTGAGCAGCGCAAGGGATATGCAACTGAGATGGGGCCTGCGATCGCATGGAAAACTCAAAATGATGGCGACACTACCAAAATCCGTGAGGTGTCAGCAAAATACCAGGCTCTCAGAGATTCTGCACTGGAACAGTTCGCAGATGATAGCGGTCAAGCCTATACCGAAAAAAGCTGGGCAGCAGCTTACTGGAGAGCAGTTCATACCGGAGCATCCGAAAGTAGCACCGGAGCGCTGGTGTTCAATTTATTTAGGGAGGAGATTTTGACGGAACTGCGAGAAAATCCTGATACTTTGCCTTATTTCAACGTCTATAACGTTCACAAGCAAGAACCCAATGTGTGGAGCAGAGGTGAATGGAAAGGGCAAAACGTTCTCATTCGCATTGTCCAACGAATGAAGCCTGCTGCGGGGGAAGTCGCAGCGCGGATGGAACTTGGCGTTGATATGAGCTTTCCTGAAAGTACCAAAAATATCGGATACTTCCCCCTTGGATGGATACCGAAAGAGTACAAAAGTAAGGTTGCGATCGGCGAAACTAGGCAAATGCGCTGTTACACCAACAGCAAAATTATGGACGAAACTGGCAGAATTACCACGAAAACAGTCCGGCTGTATAATCAATCCCTGACTCAAGAACAGATCGATTACTTAGAAGGTCACTTCCCAGCAGGTCTTTATAAGCCTGAAGATTTTGGTTTACCACCCAATTAATCATTTCCTAGTGCATAATTAAAATATTCATTAGTTAGCATTAGTCATGTCTGCCTTAACTGACCACGTAAAAGCTTCAACTGGATTCGCTGAAAGTACCGTTAACGCGGTATGGGATTCAGCAGTAGCCTTCATGTCACTCACTCTCCGCAATGGTGAAAAACTACCATTGGAAGGGTTAGGGATTTTAAAAGCTACCGATCGACCTGAACGTCAAGGACGCAACCCTCGGACTGGAGAAGCTATCACTTTTAAAGCTTCTCGCAGACCTAAGTTGACTTTCAGCAAATCCTTTTTGACTTTAGTTCAGCCTGATCCAAGCCAACCACAGCTTGCACCTGCTGCTGAATCTACTGCTCAATCTGTCGCTCCTGTTCCTCCTGTTGCAGGCATTCAACCTCCTCCTATTCCAGCCGACTTGCTAGCGCAAAAAACCTTGAGTCATCCTGAGCAAACCTGGCAAATCAAAGCTCCTGACAGTTCCTTCGTTGAAGTACCAACAAGTGAACTAGCAGGCTGGGGAGTTAACGCTAGCACCCCGGTTTACTCGCCTAGCACAGGCTGGAAATTAGCGGGGAAAGTGCCGGAACTGGTAGGAATCGTCAAATAGTTTTGAACCAGACAGAAAAAAGCTTGAGTAGATGTACACTACTCAAGCTTTTTTCTTGCTCTATTTTATTTAGTAATTTCTGAAAAATCCCGAAAATACTGGATGCCGTAGAGAGCCTGTAGCAGTCACGCCAAGATAAACCACTTCCAGCGTTCTGCCTAAATAATCAGCTTGGTTGGCAAATATTGTCGATCGCTCCAAGTCAGTAAATCCTGTCCCCACTCGACTATTGATGATTTGATCGTTAATCATTCCCCGAATCAGTAAGTTACCCAGAGACTTTGCATATTTGCCACTACCTTTGGTAAACCCAACCACCGTAAAGTTGTTCTTTACAAAGTTTTTCACTTTTAGGAGATTGTTCGATCGAACCCCGGAGTAAATAGAGTTCGGATTCCGCAGCATTATCCCTTCATCTGAGAGTCCAGAACTTTTGACCAATTCAGCTTCAGTTTGGATTACCAAAGGATTATTTTCAATCAATTTCTGAGGGACGTAGCTAACTTTCCCCATTGCCGGGAAAATTTGCTTGACCTGATCTACTTCATGAACTGTCTCCATTGTCGGGAATTGATTGAACCCAATCGCAAAGATGCGGAACTGAACTTTTTGTTTATTTGCTACTACAGATTCTACAGTTTTTCTGCTGCGGACTATTCCTGATATAACATCAAAAAGAGTTCCCGGGATGTACAACTCACCGTCTATAAAAGATAAATTATTAGTCGATCGGATACTTTCGCATATTTCCTCAATCTCAGTCATTCCTGAATATCGAGTCAAGCCCGATGGCGCTACGCGCCCCGCAAGCTACGACTTCTCAACCCACTGGTCATATTTTCATATAAGCAGCGGACTCCATCTAGTTTAGGGCTGCTAAACCATTCAGCAACACCATAGTTTTTCGCTGGGCTGTAAGTATTTGCTAATTGTGGCAACATCATTCAAACTTGCTCCTTAAACGAATCGACCCAAAGCAGGGGTTCGTAGATTCCCTGTAGAACTTAGCCCCATATAAACTATCTGAACTTGTTTGCCGATGTAAGAATCTCTATTCATCCACAAATCTTGTTCTTCTTCATCGTTTAACCCGTAAACACGAGTAATTTTATTGACTCCATTCACCATGCCTTCAACGGACATATAACTGACGAAATTCACTACAGGATTTTGAGTAAATCCAACAACAGTAAAGATTCCGCTTGTTATTCCTTTCACTTTTAACAGATTGTCCGATGGCGCGTTCGCGCCCCGCAAGCTACGCACTTCTGAATAAACTGAATCAGGATTTCTTAGAAATATTTCATCAGAAATACCAGAATTCACTATTTTCGTATATTCATCAAGAACTCCGAGTGGTGTACTGCGAATTAATTGTTGAGGTATAAAACTTATGATCACCATTCCCTGTGCCGAAGTGATTTCTCGCATCCGAGTAACCATTTGGTGAGCTGTTAAATTAGAGTTTGTTGTTGGAACAACAGCAGAAATTCTAAACTCGACAGCAAATTTATCAGCAAGGTCATAGTTGGTTCGATCGCGCACCAACACTGTAAGTTCATCAAGTGTTTTGCCCGGTATGAACAATTCACCATCAAGAAACGACAGATTATTAGCATCACACAGAGTTTGACAAGATAACTCAAGGCGATCGAGTCCAACAAATCGCGTAGTCAAAGTCTGGCTTCTTAATCCTTTGATATTCCCAAATCTTTGATAAACACACCGAATTCCGTTGAGTTTAGGACTGCTAAACCAGAAGCCTGTAGGATATTCCTTTGCTGGAGTGTAAGTATTGGCTAATTGTGGAAGCATATTAGTTTGTGTGGTTGTGACTTAACATTGCAGAATAGATAGCAAATCGCCCCGTTTTATGTAAACAGGGCGATTTGCTATTTATTAATCAACTGAGATGAGTTGATCGATCGCGTAGTACGTGCTTATCATTCCAGCTTCTTTTGAGAAATTCAAAAGAATGAGTGAGTTCGCATAAGTGACAGTACCTACAGTAATGTGAGTTCCTGAAGATGGATTCGCGAAAACAGCAAACGGTTTGCTCTGTGCAACACCAAATCCTGCTGGGGTGTTAGCCAAAGTAATGCTAGGTGTCCCGCTAGTATTCGGTGCTGTTATTTGCGTTCCTCCTTGCAGATGGATTAAATTTCCAGATCGACGGACTCTTAAATTTCCGCTTCCAGCTAGTACGGGGATATTAACCCATTCACCCCAGACAATACCGGAACTAGCAGAACCAGCAGGACCAGCAGGACCAGTCGCACCAGTCGCACCAGTCGCACCAACCGGGCCTTGAACTCCTTGAATTCCTTGAGCGCCAGGATTACCAGTAGCTCCCATTGCACCAGTAGCTCCCGCTGCGCCAGTTGCACCAGTTGCACCAGTATCACCTTTAAGACCTTGAGGCCCTTGCGCTCCAACGGCACCAGTTGCACCTTGAATTCCGGTTGCGCCTACCGGGCCTGTTGGGCCTTGCGCTCCAGTATCACCTTTGGCTCCTGGAAGTCCTTGAAGACCTTGATCGCCTTGTTTAGCTCCCAAAGTCCAGAATGCTGACGGCGGTACAGAGTTGATGCTTGGTGCGTTAGCAATGTAGCTGCTGCCGTTGTAAGCAACTGCATCAAACATGGCGTAGTTGGTTGTTGGACTCCAATTTCCCCGCCAAATTAAGCCCGGTCGCCCTTGAATTCCTTGAATCCCTTGAGCACCTTGCGCTCCTGTTGCACCTGCGGGCCCCATTTGACCAGTCGGCCCGATATTACCCAGTGTGCCTTGAATTCCTTGCTCTCCTCGTTCGCCAGGAGTGCCGGGATTACCTTGAAGACCTTGCGAACCCATTTCGCCTGGAATTCCTCGATCACCGCGATCGCCTTTTTGACCTGCGGGGCCGGTTAAGCCGATCGGGCCAGTTGCGCCAGTTGCGCCAACATCGCCAGCAATTCCTCGATCACCGCGATCGCCTTTAGAACCTTGCGGGCCGGTTAAACCGATCGAACCAGTTGCGCCCATTTCCCCGGGAATTCCTTGATCACCTCGATCACCTTGTGGGCCTCTATCGCCTTGCGGGCCGGTTAAACCTGCTGGGCCGGTTGCGCCAATTTCACCGGGAATGCCTTGGTCGCCACGATCGCCTTTTATTCCGGGACTGCCTTGTGGGCCGGTTAAGCCTGGATTTCCTTGAGAGCCAGTAGCGCCAACTAAACCTCGATCGCCTCGATCGCCTTTTTCACCCATCGGGCCTTGCATCCCTGGATTACCGATATCGCCTTTGTCACCTTTAGGGCCGGCAATCCCAGGCACACCCTGTAAACCTTCAGCACCCGGAGCGCCGGGAGTTCCGGGTAAGCCACGTTCGCCCGGTTCACCTTGAACGCCTGGATTTCCTTGAGGCCCTGGACTGCCAGCCGGGCCGGTCAAACCTTGAATGCCTTGAATTCCTTGACTGCCTGGTTCCCCTTTTTCACCAGCAACACCGGGAGAACCTGCTACGCCAGCAGCACCGGGATTACCTTGATCGCCTTTAGGTCCGATCGAACCAGTCGCGCCAGGATTTCCCTGAATTCCCTGAATACCTTGAGCTCCAGTTGCTCCAGTTGCTCCAGTTGCGCCGGGAGTTCCGGGAGTTCCGGGAGTTCCGGGAGTTCCAGTTGCTCCGGGAGTTCCAGGCTGACCAACATCACCGCGATCGCCTTTCTCGCCGGGAATGCCTTGAGGGCCGATCGGACCAGCCGGGCCGGTTAAACCGATCGGACCTTGTGGCCCAACGATTGCCGGCTCTGGAGGAATAAGAGTCACATCCCGAGAAGCGGTAGCAACAACACTCGTGCCAACCATCAAATCAGCGCGTAGAGTTCCATTTTGTGTGATGGCTGTTTCATAAGGAATCCAAGGACTTTCTTTAATAATTGAGCCGTTGAGAGTGAAGCGGACAAAAGAGTTAGTTGGCGGATATTCTACATCAGCAACTACTACAGTTTGCCCTGAATTAAGAACAGGAGCTCGTAGCGCAATTGTTGGTGAGTTGACCTTGACTTCAAAAGTGACTTGAGCTGTCGATCGAACTACCGGAGGCGTTGTGCCGGTGATATCTTCGACTTCAATGACGTGAACGCCAGCACTATTAATAGGAATAACTAGCCCAAATTGATATTGAGGTGCTGCCGTCGTGCCGACATTAGTTGCGGATGTATCTGTCCCAACCACTGTGCCGTTGAGTTTAAATCGAACGTCAGTATTTGTGTTACTGTCTGCGATCGCAGTAACAGGTAAAGAATAAGGCAAAGAGTTTACTTGAATACTTGGCTGATTTGGGGCGGTGATTCTAATTGCCATGATTATTTATTTAATTTGTGAATACACGAGAATTAATCTCTTCTCTGTAGTCAGTACCAGAGAAGAGATTAAAAACAAGAGAGAGAAAGAACTTGGCGCTTATCAGGTTTGAATCAGCAGAGCCTGAGCCAGGATAACTTCAGATTCCACTGATTCTCCAGCAATCATCAGAGTTGTGTAAGCATCAGGGCTTGTGTTGTCACCGTCATCGTCGTGAACCATGATGACTTTAGTATTTTGCAACTGAGTGAATGTTTGGTAAAGCTCAGTTAGATATTCAACCTGTTCGATCGGCATCAAAATGCTAAATACTGTCTCTGGTAAAACAGGCTCTTCCATCGCCAAACCTTGGGTTGCCATCCCTACTAACTCTGTCAAAGAGTTTCTGATCAAAGGTTGAAACAGCTCATCTAAAGTTTTGTATTCAATTCGTCGTGTCGCCGGAGCTTTGTAACTAGGAGCGAGGGGATTCATCGCCTTGATTGCAGCTCTCCGCATTGAAGCATCTCTGCTGAGGATTGCTGCTTCGTCCAATGGCAGTTTAGCTCTTTTAATCGAAAGCGGTGAATCGCTTTCCGATTGGGGCCAAAAGTTGTAGTCAGCGAGTGTTGCCCGCAGCATTTTTGTTGCGAATCCTGCTGTTATTGTCATGGTGGTAATCGAGCTTTGTATCGAGCGATAAATTATTTTTTTAGTATATCATCTCAATTTTATTTCTCTTTTTGACGGCAAAAAATTGACTTTTGTTTACAAATAAGATAGGAACAAAAATTAAATTTGACTAAGGAAATTCTGCGCCGGAAACGGCAATAACAAATATAGAATCAGCAAAAAACCCGCAATCGGCAGAATTATTGTTTAAAACTGTTGCTTTAGTATTTGCACTATTTTGAGTATCAAAAAAGTAGGTGTTTTCAAAATTGCTTACCCATTTATCACCTTTTTTGTCACCTAAGAAAACAATTTGACCCTTTTCTGTAGCAGTGCCACCAGAATAGTAAGCTAAACACACAACAAACTTGAGCATAAGAAAAACCAGTAGCGAACTGGTTCAACGCTATTAGTCGCGAGAAAGTGCATAAAATTTCAGGAGATAGGCTTGAATTTCTTGATTTTAAGCCAATCAAAGGAATTGACCATATAACTCTGTCAAACAGATGACTTTGACCTTCCCCACGACAAGAAGCTTTGTTAGCAGGAAGCCAATGACAGTCACCGGAAGCATCTCTTACCAGATAGAAACATTGAGGAACGATCCTCTCCGAGGGCTGCGCCAACGGAAGTTCAATTTTACCGTAGCTTGCGTGGCGCGTAGCGCCATCGCCCAACCCGGACACCAGTTGCTGCCGTAGTAGAAAAAGCAGTCCTTCGGTTCCTTAAACCATTCGATGTGATTTTTAGTTATTTTGGCTATTTTGCTCATTAGATTTAGATGTGATTGATGAGAGATAGTCATAGTTATGGAGAAAAAACATCATCGCCCAAAAGCGAAGCACTACGTTAATAGCATTTAAGTAGCTTTTAGTCAATTAATTGTATTTCATACTTACAACCAACGAAAAGCATTTTATATTCAATAAAACTGTCATTGCCAGTGATTCCTAAGCGACCACTAAGAACAATTTGACAAAGCTACAAATTGACAATCTGGTCATCATGATTTTCCTTGTCCCTGGATTGCCTGCCCGTAAGAAGCGCAAAAACTGACGTGGTAGCATTTCTTGATAAACTGCCGTGATTTCGTGAGGATACGGCTCGATATGTGATGTCAATAGCTAAGAATCGATCGAATAAATGGGCAAGGTGAATGCGAGAGCTTCCGAAACTTGGCAAAATAAATCCTCATTAACATCTAAAAACCAAGAATATCTGTAACAAAATCTCGATATTTTGCTGATTTCATTCAGGAATTATATGATTTTTTAAACAACCACTGTCATCATTTTGGTATAATTGTGACCGTATCAGGTCCATATTTGGAAATATTACTACCGGGAGCGTGATGTTTGGCAGAATTCCATTGAGCTAAACTTTACAGCAGCGATCGTCCAATTAACCCTTTGAATCCGTGCCACAACTCGAACTTTTCTCTGAATTTCAACCCAAACAGCTATGCTAAATCTCCTCAACTAACGATGAATTGTGAGGCGCTAGAGAGCTGGAAACAGCGTATTTTTGAACACCAGCAATCTGAAGGCGTTGACCAACCGCGACAGGGAAGTCTATTCGAGTTAGCGCCAAATTCTTGTGACTCCAACAACATAGACCCCTTTGCCCTGGAATTACACAATCTCTCATTCTGCGAGAAACCGGATTGGGGCGATCATACTTGTCTCTATTTTGTGATTGACAACGTACACCCCCTGCTGCTCTACGTGGGAGAAACAGAGCGCACTCCCAAACAGCGGTGGATGAGCCATGATTGCCACCGCTACATTGGCAATTACATTGAATTACATCGGCGTTATTCCCTGAATGTGGCTGTGGCTATTGCGTTTTGGTACGGAGCGCCAAGCAATCGGAAACAGCGGCTACAGTTAGAATCGGAGCTTATCTGCAAGTGGCCATCGCCTTTTAATAAGGAGTGCTGGCAGTGGTGGGGACAACCATTCGGGAAGTAAAACTGCTGCAATTTGGTATTTTAAAGTTAGAAACTAAGTAAGTCGGCAGGAAAATTCGCAAGTATGTAACAAAATATTAAGTAACCAGCTCGGCTCTGAATTTAATGCGTTTTGTAGAGTAGTTTCCTTTTTTTCCTCTAGCTTCTACCCCATTAATTACGGCATAAGCTAGCTCTAATTCATCTTCAAACATTTGTCCGGCTAGCTCATCTTTTTTGATGTGTTGCCACTCCAATTCTATGGGATTCATTTCTGAGCAATATTTAGGTAAAAACAAGATATATAGACCCTGATTTTCCCACTTTGACCATAATTTTTGGACTTCCTTACATCGATGTATGGGGCCATTATCCTGTACTATTACTCTAATTCGTTTACTCGTCTCTGCCGAGCGAGCCTCTGACTCCATCATTTTGATATAAGCTTTTCGATCGACACCCCCAATTACCAAACCGTAAACAAAGCTGATTTCAGGTTGTAGAAGTCCTACAATACTTAATCTACGACCACGCCGTAAAGTTTGTTCCAGACGTTTTTGCTCGCCTCGTTTGTAATAAGTGTAACCAGGCTCGCTCCATGCACAAAATCCTGATTCATCTAAATATTTTAAATCGATCTCTCCTGCAGCAGCAGCCCATTCCAGCATATCTAGGTCTGCTTGTTTGATTTGGCGTGCTATGCTTTCTTGTTTTCCTTTGTGGCTCTTTCTCGCTCGTTTCCAAATAAACCCTTTTTTTTTAGTATTCGTCTTAATCGGTCGGGACTTAGTTTAATAGAGCGCTCTTTTTCTAATTTTTGAGCTAATTGAACACTATTGTATGTACGTGGTTCATTTTTGAGACATTCTGTTAAAAACTCTATGTCTGCTTCTTTCCACTTCGGTTTGGCTCCTCGACCTGACAACTCCCAAAAACCTTCCATTCCTAGTTTTTGCCATTTATGTAAAACCTCTCTCACTGTTTGTGGAGTCCAGTTAAAATGAGCTGCTATTTTTTCAACGTACCAGCCCTGTGCATTTAATCTGACTACAAGAGCCCGGTCTTTGACTTTTTGGGGAACATTCGCAGTTCTCAATTTTAATAGAGTTTTATCTTGCTCTTGTGTCAGAAATATCCTTAATCTAGCGCCCATATATTGAGTTACCTTGGTAGACGTATTCCCTGTCTTTACTTATTTTAACATAGTTCGGTTTTTTCGCACCGACTTACTTATGTAGGAACCCTCAGCCATCCCCGAATCAAATATGGATCGATTTGAATTTCAGCTAGCAATGCTGCAAAAAGGAGCAGAGGAACTAGAGAAAAAAATAGCTAACTTCAGTACAATTTTGCAGCAGTTAAAAACTGCGGCAATTACCATTTGGGTAGCGTTAATTGGTTGGGTGTTTGCCAGTAAAATAGATGCGTTAGCTCCGCTGGGATACGTTATAATTTTTGGTTTTTGGTTTTTAGAAGCTACCTATTGGAGAGTGCAATTTTATTATATGCAAAGAGCCGCTGCCGTTACCGAATTCTTGAATGACGAAAGCGCCTTAGATAAAAGTTTTAATGCCCGTTCGATACCGGAAGGTCTAGTTCACCCGCTCGGTTCTTTGAAAATATTTAAAATGCCTTCTTTGTGGAGAGCTATGTGCGCTCCCTCAATCTATATTTTTTATACCTTTTTGTTGGCTGTTAATTCGATTGTTTGGTTGATAAGTTTTAAAACAGCTCTATAACTGGTCGAGATCCGAAAGTGCGATTGACCTGCTACCATCGACGACATAAAGGTTATCAAATCGTGGGTGAGGCAGTTGAGGTCTAATACTGAGGTTTTGGGGTCGCTACCAAAGCAGCAGGTGCCGCATTGATGGCCCACAGCTTGCAAAGGAATGTTATTGCGGAAATACAGGCTAAACGGGAGGACGTGCACGGCATTTCGCTTGATCGACTTTAGCACCGATGTCCAGCGATGAACCAGGCGATCGGCAGCTTCTGTATTATTCAGGGTGTAATCCAGGTGTAACTTGTCACCGACAACACGCACGCGATTGTTAGGGTCGGACAAATACTCGGTTTGCCACCGCCACTCCACGGATGTTCAGGCATCAAGTGGAGTTCAAAACTTGGAATCAATTTCACGTAGGGTGCTAAAAGTGGGGGCGCTTCCGCCGGAATCATATCTGGCAGCACATTGCCGCTCACATGGATTCTATGTCAAGCTTTTTAAATTAATTATTGCTAAAGAATGTGTTAAAAAACTTTTTTGTCTCATCACTCGTATCAGCAGTTAATTTAATTTAAAGAGGTAGCCTAGTAATGCCATTTGGCCATCGACAATCTCTCAACTGGCTGTTGCAGCAGTTTCAGCCCTTGCCCGGTAAACCTGACATCCTCTACGGCTTGCGTACCCTTTTGGCAGTGAGCGGGCCCGTTGCAGTTGGCTTCATTGCAGGTCATCCGGCTGCAAGTGCGATCGCGGTGATGGGAGCCATGTTTGTTGGCATGGTCGATGCAGGTGGAGCCTATCGCCAAAAAGCAACTGTAATGCTCTCCGCAACCATTGGCGTTACTCTCGCCTTGCTAATGGCAAATCTGGTTAGTAGTACCCTTTGGCTAGCTATTCCAGCCACTTTCTTGGTGATGTTCGCCGCTGGCTTAGCTGGTCTGTTTGGCACGAGCGCCGCGACGGTTAGCCTGGTGACATCAATTATGTTTATCGTCTGCCTAGCAAAATTCGCTTCGTTTCCAGATTTCTCTACTGTTCTTCTGCAATGTGCGCTGTGTCTAGCTGGAGCTTTATGGGCGATGGTGTTATCTCTCTTATTGTGGGTGTTACGCCCTTATACACCTGCGACTGAGGCAGCCAGCAGTTGTTATGCGACATTGAGCAAATTTGTGCGAATGGCAAGCGAGATACCCTTAACTCTCTCAGAGCGTCGTCCGTGGGGAGAGCAATTCTTACAAGCTCAAGACAGCGTAATAGAGAATTTGACCACTGCCCGGAGTGTTTGGAGTGCTGTGTGGACGGGTCGAGAAAGTGCTGATTTGCACGGCAATCAGTTACTCGTCTTAATTGAGGATGTCAACCAAATTACCAATTCGGTTGTAGCATTGGTGGAACTATTAGCGATCGCCTCCTCTCGTCCCTTAGTTCAGCAGTTGCACAGAGAAATTCAGCAAGTGCTAGAAACATCGGCAACGGCTCTACAAATCTTGTCAGATGCACTTGCTAAAGGAAAGAATGTTGTTCGCTTGGGAGATTTGGATCGGGCGATCGAGGCACTAGAATACCAGTGGCAAGTCCTCCACTCTCAAACCCTGAATCAAGCTAGTATGGATCGGACAGATGACTATGCTGACTTAGTGAGTCTTGGCAAGATTGTAGCTAGTTTGAAAGCGCTAGCAGAACAAATTCATACAGATGCGGAAATTTCCACAGATTTACAACGGGGAGAAAGACGCAGCATCGCCCAGCTCAATATTTATCCCCCAATACAGCCACAGCGTTCTTCAATCATTGACACGCTGCGGAACAATCTCACGTTTAATTCTGTTATTTTTCGTCACGCTTTGCGGCTGGCGCTAATAGTAACGACTGCTGAATTAGTAGCCGTGTTATTGCAAGTACCCACAGGCTATTGGGTCACGCTCACTGCTGTAGTTGCCCTAAAGCCGAACTTTGGCGGTACTTCTCAGACAACGGTGCAACGGGTGATTGGAACTACATTGGGGGGCATATTTGGCATTGCCCTTGTCATACTTATCCACAATCCAGTGGCAATATTAGTCTGTCTTCTGATACTCTTAGTCACTGCTATGTCGGTGCGATCGCTGAGCTACGGCATCTTTATCACACTCCTCACTCCCGTAGTCATATTGCTACTGAATATGACAAGTAAAGGCGGCTGGGAAATAGGAGTATTACGCATTGTCGATAGCTTAATTGGAGGAATTTTAGCATTACTCGGCAGCTATTTGTTATTTCCCAGTTGGGAGCAATCGCAACTTCCCGCACAACTAGCAAAAACTATTCGATCTAATCTCGCCTACTTTCAACAAGTTGTAGCTAGCTACATCAACCCAGAACAAAACTCCTCGACAGAAACTATTAGAAACCTGCATTATCAAGCAGCATTAGAGAATGCGAATGCGAATGCTGCTGCTCAAAGGTTATTCAGCGAGCCCCGTCACGTTCGAGGAGAAGTTGAACCGATCGCGATGCTGATACTCTACATTCGTGCCTTTTTCAGCTCAGTCACCACTCTAGCAGAACATCAGCGGAAATTTAGCGGAGAGTACCAATTCGCAGATTTCCAGCGATTTACCGATGCGATTGTCCAAGTTTTAGAGAACTTAGCCAACGCGCTGGAACAGGGACACCTACCTCTAGCTTTACCGAAGCTAGATATTTATATTGCAGCCATTCACAACGATATTGAACAGTTACATCTCATTAGGATATCAGAGTTGGCTACAAATCCAATTTCTGTAACATCAACTCGGCAAGCTGTTCTAGAACAAACTCCTGTTTTCACACAACTAGATCGAATTGCCCGTGAAATGAAATGCCTGCATTCTGCGATCGATCGCCTGCAGGCATCAGTTGATAAGAGTTCAACTTAAATATTCAAATACTTTACTAAACTTACTCATATTTTTACAGCGATATGTAGTTTTAGATTATAAGAGGATGTTTTAAAAGTCCGGTCAGGTATAATTTAGCCCTTCTGATTGGGCTTAACTAAGACGATAAATCAAGCTTTGGTCCTGGGGGGTTGAGGGGGCGACAAGGAAGGTAAAACCTAGATAGGAAAAGCTGTTCAAGCAACAGACTCCCTGAAAAAAATGGAGAAAAAAAACCGTGCTTATTGAGAATAAACCGTGAGGTTATTAGAGAGCTATCTGTGAGGGACTGTTTTATGATAGAAAAGAATGGTTTCGTCAAAATAACAAGACCACAACCATAAATGCTACTACAATTCTATCAAACAATCCTGCAAAACTACCTGAACACTAGACAGTTAATTACTCTAAAAATGCTGGTATGGCTACTACAGAATTATCGAGAAGTAAGGATAGAAAGATTAGCTGCCAACCTGCCGTTACCAATACAATAAAATAGCCGTCGTCATATACAAAGATTTTTAACCTCAAATGCCTTATTGAAATTTAGTCGGATTTAACTGTAGCATATTTGGGGTTAAAGTTAAGATGCGTTTACCCTGCCTGAACAATTTTCTTTCGTATTTCATCAGCGATTAGTATCAATGGTGGGCAGAGGATTAGCAGCGACCATTGCCAGGGAGATAGGGGTGCGGTCGCAAAGACTTTTTGTAAAGGTGGGAAATAGATAATAGATAGAATCAGTCCCCACTCAACCGCAATGCCTAACCAGATCAAACGGTTGCTAAAAAAGCCCAATCTAAAAATTGAGGTGCGCTCACTTCGGCAGGCGAAAACGTTTCCAACCTGACAAGCCACGATCGCCGCCAGCGTCACAGTTGTTGCTTGATGATAAATTGCCATCTGAGTAGTAGTCCCCGATCGGGCAAGAATCGCCGAAGTCATCGCCTGCAACTGGGTAATCCCGTAACCATTTGAGCGCCAAACCAGCAGAAAACCTGTCATTCCTACCAAGCCTTCGAGCAACCCTAGAAACAAAAAGGCACGCAGCATTAAAGATTTATCCAGTAATGGTTTCGATTTTTTGCGTGGCGGTTGAAGCAAGATGCCTGCCTCCGGTTCTTCTGCGCCCAACGCTAGGGCGGGAATCATGTCTGTGCCTAGATCGATCGCCAGAATTTGCAGAATGACTAAAGCGGGCGGAATCTTAAAAAAGACCATCGCCAGAAAAGGGAGCAATTCTGGTATGTTCGAGGACAGGATATAGGTGATGAACTTGCGAATATTCTGATAGACAGCTCGTCCTTCCTCGATCGCACTAATAATAGTCGCGAAGTTATCATCAATCAGCACAATATCAGCCGCTTCCCGCGCCACATCCGTGCCACTGAGCCCCATCGCAATGCCGATATTGGCCGCTCTCAAGGCTGGAGCATCATTCACCCCATCACCCGTCACCGCTACGGTATGACCCATTCTGATGTAAGCCTGAACCAACCTTAACTTCTGTTCCGGCTGTACGCGAGCAAAGATTAACCCGGATTTTTGCTGCAATACCTGACACAACTGGGCATCCGAAAGATGTCCCATTTCTTCGCCCGTAACTACCCTGGCTTTACCATCTACTAAGCCAATTTGCTGGGCAATCGCTTCTGCGGTGAGTCCATAATCTCCTGTTACCATCGTCACCTGGATACCTGCTTGATGGCATTGGGCGATCGCGTCCGCAACTTCTGCTCTCGGCGGGTCAATCATTGCCACCAACCCAACAAAGATCAGATTTTGCTCCAATTCCTGGGCGTCTTGGGGTTGCTCCTCTTTCTGCCGCGTGGCAAGTCCCAGAACTCGATAACCTCGACTTGCAAATCCATCATTAACAGCAGTCACCTCTTTCCGTTCTGCTGCTGATAATTCTTCTATGTGTCCATCTTTCAAAATCTGTTTACAGTGTTGCAGCACGTCCAATGGCGATCCCTTTGTAAAAATCAGATAGGGAGCCGTTAGCGGTTTGAGATAGTCCGATTGCCCTTCTAACTCAAACCCTAAACCTGAATTATCCGAACTTCTTTGCAGCACGACACTCATCATCCGTCTGCGCGAATCAAAGGGAACTTCCTGCGTTCTCTGAAGCTGACGCTGTAGTTCTTCAAAGTTCAGTTTCTTTTTTAGGGCAGCCACCAGCAGAGCCGCTTCAGTGGGATCGCTGGTGGCTGCCACTGACTGGAACCTGCTGGATGGTTCAAGCGGGCATTGGAACAGAGCGCCGAACCCGCCAACAGCAGCTTTACCTGTGATTCCATTCGCCCAGCAGGAACTTGCACCTCTCCTCCCGTCGGGTCGTACCCTATTCCAGTTACTGTAATCTCAGATGTCGGAATCCAGAGTCGGCAAACCGTCATCTCATTCTTCGTCAGCGTCCCTGTTTTGTCTGTACAGATGACCGTGGTGGCACTCAATGTCTCCACTGCCGAGAGCCGACGCACCAGAGCATTACGCTTTGCCATGCGCTTGACACCCATAGCCAGAGCCAGAGTCACCGTTGGCAGCAGTCCTTCTGGGATAAATGCCACAATAATCCCGATCGCAAAAATGAAGCTTTCCTTGAGTTCCATGCCCACCAACAGGTTAGTCAGCAGAAACACCACAACACCCAGCCCAAGGGCGATCGTGGTGATGACGTGCACCACGCTGTTGATTTGAACTTCCAGGGTGCTAGGTTCTCGCTTCACAGTTGTAGTGAGATGGGCAACCTGACCAAACTCGGTCTGAGTTCCTGTAGCGTACACAACAGCTAATCCACGCCCTGCCGAAACGGTAGAACCCGCAAAAACCAGATTGCTTGATTCGGAGGCACGCATCTTTTCAGTGGCTACAGGTTCCGCCGATCGGGCAACCGGCAGCGATTCTCCCGTCAGCACCGAGACATCGACATAACAAGACTGAGCCGAAACCAGTCTGGCATCAGCAGAGATGCGATCGCCCTCTTCTAATTGCATGACATCTCCCGGAACCATCTCCCTGACGGGAATCTCACCTAGCTTCCCATCTCGATAGACTTTAGCGCGGGCGGGCAACATTTTATTGAGTGCTGTTAAGGCTTGTTCTGCCTGGAATTCTTGCCAAAAACTGAAACCGGCATTAATCCAGATTACAGCCCAGACTGCCCAGCCGAGTTCTGGTGTACCGGACACAAAAGCCAGCGCACCTGCAACCCAGAGCAAGAGTGCCATGAAATGCGTCAACTGATCCGTGAAGCGGAGTAATAGCGATCTTCTGGCTGGTTCGGGCAGTTCATTAAACCCGTAATGCTTGATTCTAATTGCTGTTTCTGCCTCTGAAAGTCCCTTTTCTGAAGTTGATAAAGTTTCGTAGACTTGCTGGGTCGATAGTGTCCAAACAGGTGCATGAGATGCCATAGAGAATCAACAAGTTGCCTCATAAGTTTGCAGTTGCACGGTTGACGAAAGCGCTCCTATGGGTTCTTACTGCTGACTCCATCAGTCGTGCGTCCGCTCATTTCACTCTCGTGGATGCGGTAGATTGCGATTACTTCTGAACGTCCCTCAGCATCAATCCAAGTTCGATTGATCGCAGGTGACAGCGTGGGATTGCGGTCTTTGATCAGGTGCATTACCCGATCGATATCTTCCTGCTCAGTCAGGCGCGAAGCTCGACCATTGACGATCGCGCTGCGCCAATGAAGCGGCTCGCGTATTTCTTCAACCTGCAAACAAATTTCTGGATTTGCATCAAGATCGTGAGTCTTCATGCCGATCGTTGTAAACAGGTAAATGTCCTCTTCTTCTAGATAATAATTCATTGGTATCACGTAGGGCTTGCCTTCGTGTATGCAGCCCAGATGACCGTATCCTACTTTGTGTAGGAGTTCGTGTATTTCTTTGGAACTCATTTCATCAATATCTAACATTATTATTCTCTTAAAAAGTCAGTTGATTGGTAGTATTGAACAGAAATAATTCCGGCTTTACATCTGTCGTTAGATGGAGTCGATATCTGAAAGTCAATTATCGGAGTCAATAGCCTGTTGAGAAAACGATCGCCTCACAAATCCTCTGCGCGCCTAATTGATGCTTTTTTGCCCGCAGCCTAGCTGGCCACAACTAAACAAACCGTGACGGGGGTAAATGAGCAGTCGTACAGAAACTTACGTGCTTGGCTGAAACTTTTACTGGATAAGGATTCTGGGAACTACTTTTTTTGTCTCTCAAAAACTTAAAGAATTGAAAATTAAACTGTACCAATTAGAGCATAGATTTTTTGGTACAGCTTTTTTGTACGGCACAGTAAGGATTTGAGGCTTTTAAATTTCAGACAGATCAATTGGTACAGGTTTATAAGAGGCGAGCTCAGTATTCAAAACGACTAATCAATTCCTTAGCGTAAGTTTCTGTAGGACTGCTCATTTACCCCCGTAAAGAAAACGCTCGTTTTCTTTACCATCCCAACCCTTCCTCAAATCTCGCCAGTTGCGACCTTAAGTTTGGTAACGAAACCCGGTAAACATATAATCGGCAACATATCGTGCGAGCGCAACGAGTTTCATTACTTGGACATCTGTCAGTTGCAGTTAATCCTGGCTGAAACCGATGATTGCAGGCTCAGTTGCAGTTAAGTAAGTCGGCACGAAAAAACGTCCCTATGTAAACGAGGGCAAAGTCTCCACAGGCTCTCTACTGGCTGACTTAAACCTGTTTACATAGTGTTACATTATGCGGTTTAATCCCGCCTACTTACTTAATTCTGGTTCAGTTGCAGTTAATTCTGGCTGGAACACAATTATAGTTACTAGGACTTACGCATTGACAAAATAACCAAATAGTGCATTGATAAAGAGGGAACGTCTACTAACGGGTATCAGACA
>NZ_JAUBTK010000116.1:0-18137 GCF_036702455.1 Microcoleus sp. D2_18a_D3 | reverse complement strand
TCATTGGATTTCTCACCGGATGGTCCTGGATTTTACAGGCTTTATCTCTATCACATCTTTAAAAAAATGGTATAAGAATTGCCGTCCGTTATGTAAACTTTCCCAGTTTTTACTGCTTGCAAATTAGCCCATTCTGCGTATTTAGTTATTTGCATTGCTTCGCTGCGAGTGCGGTTTAAATCAAAGCCGCAAGGCATGAAAATAATTACATCGGGATTAGCTTCTACTAGCGATTCCCATTTTAACCAAGGGGAATGTTCCCCGACAATTCCAAACAGCGAATTGCCTCCCGCCATTGCCACTAATTCGGGAATCCAGTTACCGGCAGCCATCAAAGGCTCAATCCACTCGATGCAGGCTACTTTGGGAAGTCTCTCTTTTGTGGTAAGAATAGATGATGCTTGTGTTTGGGAGATAATAGCATCGATGCGGGATTGCAAAAGGTCGATCGCACTTTTGCCATTTACGCCCAAAGCATCAGCAACTCGCTGAATATCCGTCCAGATTTCTGCTAGCAGATTCGGCTGCAAAGAAATAATTTCCGGCTTACTATTTACCAGCGTGCTTACCGCTTGTTCAACCTCTGTTAGAGAACAAGCGCAGACTTCACATTGAGCTTGAGTAATAATGTGAGTTGGCTGCAATTTTTCCAAAGTATCTATTTCTACTTTATAGACACTCAGCGCATTTTGCAACAATTCTGTCACGCGGTTGTGAATTTCGCTGCTAGTTCCTTCGGGATTAAATTTAGGCTGAGTGCAAACAGGTAAATTTTGGATTTCTGGGGGATAGTCGCATTCGTGGGAACGGCCCACAATTGCATCGGTTAATCCTAAAAGTGCTACAATTTCGGTGGCGCTGGGAATTAGAGAGATTATTCTTGGTTGGTTCATTGGTTTTCTGTTTTTTACAGATTTATCAGCACAGGCTTTACAGATTTATCAGCACAGGCGGGACGCCCGTGCCACAATAAAAGGGATTGTTAAATTTTTATTTTTTTTAAGTATTGCAAATCTTGCCATGCTTGAATGAGATTACCTTGCATCAGAGCAGCTACACCGTTTAAAATTCTAATTTCCGGTAGATTGGAGTTGAGAGCGAGAGCAGGTTTTAAGGCTATTTGAGCGGCTTTGGGATGCCAGCCGTACAGGTGTACGAAAGCGAGATATGCGTAAGCGTAAGGGTTTTTTGAGTCGAGTTGAGTGACTTTTTCTAACGCGACGATCGCACTTTTGACATTCTGCTGCAATACTCTAGAAAATGCCAAAGCATAAGCCAATTCGAGATTATTTGGTTCCTGCTGCAACCGATATTCTAACGATTGTTCCGCTTGCACGGTATAATCTTGAATTGGATCGTACTGATTGATGCGCCCAATCTGCTCGAACACGGGTTCTAAACCGGGCAATCCTTTGGGTAAATTAACCGCCATCGCCCGCAATTGAGTCGCCAAATCTAACTCAGGCTTATCTGTATTATTCTCGTTCCCAGGCTCTGCCTGGAAACGCATATCCCGAGGCTCTGCCTCGATTTTAACACTCACTGCTGGCACATTAATCGGATAAGTTTCGCCGGTTTTCCGATTTAGATAAGTAGCTTGCAGATTGTAAGTTCCCGGTGCAATATTAGCAGGAGGAAGCATCGCCGTGCGATCGACAACTCGAAACCCCACAACAAATTTATCCGCTTCCAGCATCCCCGGATGCAAAGTCCCCTGGGCGATCGCGCGATCGTGTAAAATCCTTAAAGTCTGTCCCGGTGGAATATTGGCAGACTGCTGATTTTGCCACGTTACCAACACTAAACCAGACTGTAACTGCTGCCAAGGCCCAGACCAAGTATAAGTAACCGGCAGCGCGACTCCGGGAACTGCTTTTCCAGCGACAGTAACTCGATCTAATTGTACTTGCGATCGCGCTTCGTTCAACGGCTGTATTTCGACAGGCTGCACTCGCTTGCGATAAAGATTTAAATTAGTATAATCGGGCAAAACCCAAGTTTTATCTAACTCAAACTTATCACCTTTTTCAATTGCCGAAACCGCTGCATTTTGAGCTTTTTTAATCCGTTCGCGAATCGAACCTTGCGGGCCACTTTTAGTTACGAACCAAGAGAGCGATCGCACATCTTGCGGCACTTGTTTTAAATTCGTTCCCACCTGCCGCCCGTAAACCTGAAAATTCGCTAAAGCACCGTAAAAATTTAAATTATGCTGGTTAATTTCCGGCGTCGAAGGCAACACGCCTAAAGTAGATTGCAAATAAGGTTCCCTATCAATAATTTCGGCAATTACCTCTCGGTGCGGCCACTCTTTCCCCAAGTAAGGATAGTTAGAATTGCCGGGACTGATAATTTGGGCTAAGCTATTTCCCAGAGCATCTCCCAGCGGCAAGATATGGAATAGCATTGCCAGAATTGCCAAGCCCATTGTACCCCACCGAATTTGTCGTCCCCACCGAGAAGGCCACAGCGTTAAACAGTAGGCTAAGAAAATAGATACAACTGGCAAATAAGGTATCACATATCGGTCGTCTTTGTTGATATTTAGAGAATTAATTAAATAAGCTCCTCCCCAGAAAACAGCCAGCCAGCGACAGGAGTTGAGATAAAAGATTGACGAACTATCTTGCCGACGACGCCAATAAAGTATCAATCCCACTAACGGAATAAGTAACAAAGGCCAAGAAATGTGTTCGGGTAAGTGTTGACCGTAGTAAATCCAAGCGTCGATCGTATTGAGGGCCGGATCTCCTTCGGCGATCGCAGAATCCAGCGTTGCCCGTTTTCCCCCGGTCAAAATTAACAGCCAATTGGTTTTCGCCCACGGGCCAAACACCGCCACCGACAGCAACAAAGCACCAGTTAATTGACCTAATCTCCCCCAAGCTTTTTGCCGCACAGCACCCACAGCCAGCCACACAATCGGGGTAAACAGAAATAATACGGTAGTGTGTTTAACTAATATTGATAAGCCGAGAGAAATTCCAAAGGCGATCGCCCAAAACCAAGACGATCGAGAAAGAGAAAAAAATTGTCCTTCTCCTCCATAATTCATCCGTGTATCCGCGTCAAAATCCGTGTCGTGCCTTCCTGATTCCTTCTTCCTTATTTCTCCTTCTCCTCCATAATTCATCCGTGTATCCGTGTCAAAATCCGTGTCGTGCCTTCCTGATTCCTGCTTCCACATTGTCAGACAATAGAAAGCAAAAGTAATCGCCGCAGTGAGGGGATAGTCGAGCAAAAATTGCAAGCGGAACCGATAAAGTCCCGGTAACAAAACGCAAATAGCAGCGGCCCACAAACCGACTTGCCGGTTAAATAATTGGACGCCCAGACTGTAGACTGAAGCGAGGAGAATAGCACTAAATAATAGATGAACGAGGGTTGCCCGATCGCCCCCAGTACCGAAAACCTGAAGAAACGGAACCGTTAAGATGTATGCCAAGGGCGGAATTTTCGTCGAAAGCAGCCAGAAGTTTGTCCACCACTCCCCGGAAAACCACTGAGGATGCTGCAACGCCTGCAAGTATTTCAGGCTGCTAGTCAGGTAGTCTGCTTGATCCCACGCCGGGACAGATCGATCGAGGGCAAACCAGAGGCGATCGCTAATTGCCCCCAGCAGCCAAATTATGCCCAAGACAAGCAGACTCTTGCCCTCGCTGTCCCGATGTTGCTGTGCCATTGCGGTTCTTGGATTTTAGGTTGCAGCTTTTAGCTTACAGGCGGGCGGTTCCGGGCGATCGAAAAATTAATTGAGAAAAGTGCTTGCTAAATTCTGTATGTGTCTGCTAAGATAGTAAAGCGCGAAAAAACAAGCCGGGATAGCTCAGTTGGTAGAGCAGTGGACTGAAAATCCACGTGTCACGAGTTCAAGTCTCGTTCCTGGCATCGCAAAGCCCTCACAAAGTTGAGGGCTTTTTATTTGGGAAACTTGAGCCAACAAAATAATGACCAATGGCATTTAAGTCTCGGCTTGCTGTGGGAGAGACAAAGCATCGACTCATCCGTGAACCTCTCGTGCCTTGCGAAACTTTTCCTGCAATTGCTCGATGGCAGTCTCTAAGGGGATTCCCTCACCCCGCGATAGTTCCGCCTCCGCTTCCTCCACCGAAGAGCGCACCTCCTCCACCCACTCCCAATAATGCTGGCGTGTTTGAGTCAAAGTCTGGAGGGCTTTTGTAATCACCTCTTCCGGCGAGCTAAACTGCCCCAATGCTAATTGCGCTTCGATCAATTTCACCTGCTCAGGACTCAAAGTAATATTCATAAAAATCTCCGGGAGTCTCGCTGACACAAATCCCTTTTCTAACAATAGCGCTACTTTCTGGGCAGTGCGATCGTCCATAAAAATTGCTGCACAGTGCCGGATGTGCCAAGTTGATTGAAACTTTTTTTAAATAAACACTCGTACTCGTTATCCTGTTGAAGGGGCTCAGTGCTCTGTGGGAATCCTACAACTACGCGCGTGCGAAGCTATCCCGTTCGCGAAGCGTTCCCGAAGGGTAGGGAATCGCCCCAGACAATCCCTTATCCCCTACAATAAACAAGCAATTATTATATTTTGAGTTATCCTGTGAGTCCTACTGCCGAAGTCAGCAATACCCTGAATGCGGGCGTTCTACCAACCGTTACCGCTACCGCAGCCCGTCGCGCTGTTTTTCCCTTCACTGCAATTGTTGGCCAGGAGGAGATGAAACTGGCGCTGCTGTTGAATGTCATCGATCCCAAAATTGGCGGGGTGATGATTATGGGCGATCGAGGTACTGGCAAATCTACCACAATCCGCGCCCTCACTGATTTGCTGCCGGAAATTGAGGTGGTGGCTGACGATCCTTTTAACAGTCATCCCACCGATCCAGATTTGATGAGCGACGAGGTGCGCGATCGCACTATGTCTCAAAATGACATTAAAATCGCCCGCAAAAAAGTCCAAATGGTAGATTTACCTTTGGGCGCGACCGAAGACCGAGTTTGCGGTACGATCGACATCGAGAAAGCTTTGTCAGAAGGTGTTAAAGCTTTTGAACCCGGGCTTTTAGCTAAAGCTAACCGCGGCATTCTGTACGTTGATGAAGTCAATTTGCTCGACGATCATTTAGTCGATGTTTTGCTCGACTCGGCCGCCAGCGGTTGGAATACGGTTGAAAGAGAAGGCATTTCGATCCGCCACCCGGCTAAGTTTATTTTAATCGGTTCCGGGAATCCAGAAGAAGGAGAATTGCGGCCGCAGTTGCTCGACAGATTCGGGATGCACGCAGAAATTCGGACTGTAAAAGACCCGAATTTAAGAGTGGAAATTGTCGAACAGCGATCGAGTTTTGACCAAAATCCGGCGGAGTTTCTCGCGAAATATCAGCGCGAACAAGATGAGATGCAGCAGAAGTTGGTGGAAGCCCAGGAAAGATTGAAATCGGTAACTATCGATCGAGAGTTGCGGGTGAAAATCTCCCAAGTTTGCGCGGAATTGGACGTAGACGGGCTGCGGGGCGATTTGGTGACGAATCGGGCTGCGAAAGCTTTCACGGCTTTGGAATGCCGCACAGAGGTAACTGTGGACGATATTCGCCGGGTGATGACTCTGTGTTTGCGGCACAGGTTGCGGAAAGACCCGCTAGAATCAATAGATTCGGGCTATAAAGTGACTAAAGTGTTCGATCGGGTATTCGGCCTAGAAACAACTGAGGGGTAATTAATAATTGGTAATTGGTAATGGGTGGTGAGGAAACATTTCCCAAATTTTTAAGGCCTCCTTCCCCAGTTCCAATTACTAATTCTGGCAATGGAAAAACGAATTTTAGGATTAGATCCCGGCTTAGCAAATCTCGGCTACGGGGCAATTTGCTGTCAAGTTGTCCCCGGCAAACAAGATGAAAACTTGGTTTCCATGATTGATTGCGGCGTCATACAAACAACGCCCAAACAGGAAATGGGACAGCGGTTGAAAACAATTTACGATGATTTGCACGAGGTAATTGAACAGATTAAGCCTGATGTAGCAATTGCCGAAAAACTGTTCTTTTACAAGATGGGAAATACCATACTGGTAGCGCAAGCGCGGGGCGTTTTGACGCTAGTATTGGCGCAGTGTGGAGTGCCGTTATTCGAGTTTACGCCGGCTCAAATTAAGCAAGCTTTGACCGGGCGCGGTAATGCGGATAAATCTGAAGTGCAAGAGGCCGTGGCGCGGGAGTTGGAGTTAGGTTATATTCCGAAACCCGACGATGCGGCGGATGCTTTGGCGGTGGCTTTGACGGGTTGGTACGATGATGATATTTGTCCGAAGAAAATACAGTTGGAAACAGAAAAAGTTTGATGCAATATCAAATCATGGGCAAATTAAGCACAAATCCGGGCAAGACATCTTCTCCCGATAAACTTACAGGAAATTGTACAATCTCTACTTCGCGAGAAGGGCGATAAATTTCTACTTGTTCGTCTTGAGGATTAATTAGCCAACCCAAGCGCAAGCCGCTGTTTAGGTATTCCTGCATTTTCTCCTGAAGCGGCCGCAGCGGGTCTGTGCGCGAGCGCAATTCTATGACAAAATCAGGACAAATCGGCGGAAATTTCTCTTGTTGTTCATCCGTTAAAGCAGACCATCTTTCCAAGCTAACCCAAGCCGCATCAGGCGATCGATCGCCATTATTGGGCAATCGAAAAATTGTCGAAGAACTAAACACTCTCCCTAGCTGCGTTTGTTGATTCCACATCCAAACCAAGCCAATTAAATCGGCTTCTCGATTGCCGCTGACTCCGCCTACTGGTGACATAATGATAATTTCTCCTTTAGCAGTCCGTTCAAATTGCCAATCTCGATTCATCTGGCATAAACGGTAAAACTGTTCGTCTGTTAGTTCGACAGTATCTAAGTTTAAAGTAACGGTTGTCATTTTTCCCAACTCCCTAGAAATATGAGTTCTGCAAACCTATTTTAGCGCTGCTTTTTGTCAAAAATCGACGAAACTAATCTAATTTAACATCAGTCCTCTGCAAAAACAGTTAAGCTTTGAAATGGGTTTAAACCCCAGGCGGGCTAGGGCGTCAATGCCATATATCGAGCGCATTTAACATCATTCCTATGTCAGAGCACTTAAGCTTTGACACGGGTTCAAGCCCCAGGCGGACTATTGCGAAGTCCAAAATATTAGTTGAAAATGTAATGAGGTTCGATCGCCCAATTCCACCTTCACTCCAAAAAATGCTATAATATCCACTTTAATTGCTAAACTTATCCCGCCAGCCGAGAACACAGGAAAATAATATGATGATTATTACCTCCCAACAAATTGCCCAGTTTCGCTCGCAATTAGCCGAATATCCCGAAGCCCTAAAAGCCCTAGACGCAATCGAAGATTGCGAAGGTAACATCGAAGATGCAGCGATATCTCTAGCAATTCAAGCCGGACAAGAACCGAATATATCAGAAAATTGGTTAGACGGATTAGCCAAAAGATGCCGCGTTGCTATCTGCAAATCAGAGGTTAAAGAAGAGTTGACCAACGGACAATTGAATGCAGCCTTTAGAGATTTAGTTGCAGCAAAAATTTGCCCGGAGATTTTGGTGACATCGGTAATTATTTATGTATTTAAAACTGGGGTGAATGATTTTTGCGAGCCTCTCGAATATAAACTGTAAAGCCATCGCTGCATTTAAAAATTAGGTGAAGCGAAGCTATCCCAAAGGGTAGGGAATCGCCCTCATTTCTCAAAACATGATACAACGAGGCGATCGCAACTCTTCTCTACCCCTTTGCACTACTGTAGCCGCCCGACCTCAAATCCGGCGACAAACCCAAAGATTTCCCCAGCAAACGAGCAAGTTGCACTAAAAAATTAGCAGTATCTTCGTCACCTTCGCGCGCCATTGAAGCCGATATCTGGATTAGCATTTGCACAAATCCCGCATCAATTAAATCGGAACGCGAACTCAAAACCTCTGGCTCTTGGCCGTTGGGACAGGTAAGCACTCGCTCGATTAAGTTCAAATAAGCCTCTTGGCGTTCTGGATTCATTTTGGCAGAAGCTCTACAGTAAATAATTTATTATTACGTTTAACTCAGTCCTGTCAATCAGGCGATCGAATAAGCGATCCCCGTTTTTACTCTAGAAACTCCATTCAGTCAGGAATAGACAGAAGCTTAAAGAAAATCTTAAGTTTCCCCATGCTAGTTTAGTCGAGGTAAGCTGCCCCGATGCGCCCCCTAGAATTCAAGCTAAGCTGCGCCAATAATAACCCTAAGATTCAAGAGAATTAAGAATATACAAAATGAAAATAGGAATATTTTTAGGAAATCTCGGAAACCCCGCCATTTACTATCCCAAACTCGCCACAATTACCGGCGGAGTCGCGGCGAGCATTTTTCTTTGCCAATTATTGCAATGGCAATCACAAAAGTCCAACTCCGGCGAATGGGTTAAAACCAACAGCAACGAAATTGAAAAAGCCACCGGTTTAAATCGCGAAGAACAAGAACTCGCGAGACGCCTGCTAAAAGTGCGATCGCTCCTGAAAGAAAAATTAACAAATCCCAACACGGACACCCTAGAACTCTGGGCGGACATTGACGCTTTCGAGGAAAAACTCAATAACTTTTGGACACCGAATCCGCCAGATATTATAACACCGATAAGTCGCGAAAATAACAATCACCCTGTAGAAATTTTCCGCGAAACATCACCCCCAAATCATGTAGTTAAAACCGACAAATATTTCGGGCAACCCCGCCAGCAAATAGCCGTTGCTGTCACCCCGAATTACCGATTTAGCGGCCCTTGGAATTCCCAAGAAGAACTGCACAATTTTCAACGAGCCTTAGAAGCCTATGCTCAAGAGCGCAACTTAGGATTTGGCAATCCTTCTGGATGGGCATTTAAAATTATTGACAGCATGACAAAAGGCTTAACCTCGACTTTTTGGGATGAATTTATCGCGGGAATTCCTTTAGGAGAAAGTCAGAAAGTTAAGCGAGATTGGGAAATCGAACCAGAAGTGCCTTATCCTGCTTTTGAAGAAGAGCGAATTCAGTATTACGTGCACAAAGGCGAACCGCTAGAAGCAGCAGTCTCTAAAGCCCGTGCTGATTTGAGAAACCCGGTTTTGGGCAAAGATTTGTGGGAGGGATTTCTGCGAAAGTGCGATCGTATTGCTGATGATGCACTAAAAGCCAAAAACCAGGGCGTTGACACACCATATCTGCCGTCTTCCTTCAACGAAAAACAGCGAATCACCAAGGATAGCGTTATGCGGAAATTAGGGGCGATCGCGCCGCAATTAACCCTCAATCAATCCACATCTGAAACAATTGCTGAACCGCCAAAACTAGAGCAAAAAGAGCTGCCAACCGCCGCCGAAATCCCCAGTATTTCCTCTTTGCAAAAAGCTTACCAAACTCCTCTAGGCCGAAGTATAGTAGAAAAACAAATCGCTGCAAACCCAGACTGGGGATACGAAATAGTTGACGATGAAATAGTCGAATCAATCCCTTTTTAATGAGGCTGATATGAAACAAATTAGCGAGATCAATCCGCTGGGGGAAGAGCGACCAAATCCTTCTGAGCAAGAGAGAGAAAAACTGCGAGGGCAAAGGTTGCAGCGAGAAAGAGATGAAGCATATCAAAAGTTAGTTGAACTCTGCAATTTAGGCGAATGCGATATGGCCGAGCAGTTGGCAAATCGCAACTCTAATTGGGGTTATGAAATAGTTGATGGAATTGTGATGGAAAGGATAGATTAGGTTCGCAGTTATCCCATTTGTCACTTTCATGGGCGGGCAAGATGCCCGCCCCACAAAAAATTTAATATGTCGTGGAACAGGCAAGATGCCTGTTCCTAAAAATGGTACAAATTGACTATCACAATTTCTATGTTATAATTATAACTAAAAATTTAATAACTATCAAACATGACAATAACTATTAACGCCAAAAATATAATGCTCGGTGAAGTCAGTCAATTTTTGAAATTCCAAGATCAGCTTAATAATGACACGTACACAAATTTTTTATCCTTAGAATCCTTAACAGAGATAGAACAGTTAGAACTCGCCCAAATCCGCAACGATTTTCGCGAATACCTCTCAGTGGAAAGAGTCTCTGAAGGACTGGTACAAGCTTTAACTACCTTTCCCTGAATGCGATTGGGTGGCTTCTACCGCCGCCCAATCAAGATGAGTCTAGAAGAAGACATTGCTAACATAACTATAGAAGATAAAGACACAACGATTACAGGCAGATTTGACATTTTAGCAATCAATAAAGAGAAACAAATTGCCGCTGATATACCATTTTGGGTTTTAGTAATAGAATCTAAAAATAGTCTAATTGCTCCCCGCGCTGGTTTGCCCCAACTTCTAACTTACGCCTCTAAAAGTTTAGAATATCAAGAGTCTGTTTGGGGATTGGCAACTAGCGGAGAGTTTTATCAGTTTGTCAATATCCGCAGAGGAAATCCCCCAACCTATCAGCTAATGCCTTTTCTGACTTTGATGGAGTCCGAACCTTCAATTTTGTTGCTGCAAGTTTTAAAAGCTATTTGTAAGCTATAGCAGAAGGAAGAAGAAGGACTAAAGTCCTTAGTACAAACATAAAAAAAGAGGCAGAGAAAATTCCCCGCCTCCAATCTGCAATGACTGTTAACCTAAAAGTTAGATTAGTCAGCCAATACTTTTTAGTAGCCTCTGGTGTTCGGCTTGTGGACGATGAAGCTGAGCACTTGGCATTGCTTCACGTTGTCAAAACCCATGACGCGGATGTAGCAACTAGGATTATCTTGACGGCAAGCTTGAACTTCTGTCATGATTTCTTGGACGCTGCGAGCACCAAACAAAGGCAACTTCCACAGAGTCCAGTAGCGCATTTCAGCGGCAGAGGTTTCGTTGAATTCTACGCCGGGAATGTAGCCTTGATCCAAGATGTACTGGAGTTGCTTGGCAATTTGCGCGTCTGTCAGCGGGGGCAAATAGGACAGAGTTTCGTAACGACGCTCTTTAGGTAAAGTCTTCATTTTTGTATCTCTAAGGTGTGTGTTCGATCGCACTTGTCGATCGATTAACTCGACAAATTATCCAGATTCGGTTCAGAATCTATTGATGTTTCAGGATTACTGCTAGAAACAGACCAATTAAGTTGCGTAGTTCGCTCTAAATGCTGGCGTCTGTGTTCCATATTCGCCTGTTGAATGCCAGTACAAACCATTTCTGGCAAATATTCTGTCACATCGTGAGCCAGATACTCTCGCACAGTCATGATCCGAAAGCCTAAATCTTGATTTTCCAAAAGCAACTCTTGAATGTATGCTTCTCCATCTTGGATTTTGCCCTTAGTGGAAAACTCATTCAACCAGATTGCCAGAGGAGGATTGGTTTCGCTCAACTGAGCTACCACCATCCGCACGGATTGATAGGTTAGGTAACTTGCCAGCACCTTAGCGGTGTCTTTCGCAACTTGTTTGAGATCCATTTTGACCCCAGCTCCCTCAAATTTTAGATTTTGGATTTTAGATTTTGGATGCAAACTTACTTGTAAATCTTCTTCAAAGATAAAGACTCCACAGCAAGTTTGCTACCTAAAACCTAAAATCTCAAACCAAAAATCCTTAAAGGGTATCCATTGCCTCGAACTCAAACTTGATTTCTTTCCAGAGTTCGCAAGCAACAGCGAGTTCAGGAGACCATTTGCAAGCTTCGCGAATTACGTCGCCGCCTTCGCGCATCAAGTTGCGGCCTTCGTTACGAGCTTGGACGCAAGCTTCCAAAGCAACGCGGTTAGCAGTTGCACCAGGTGCATTACCCCAAGGGTGGCCCAAGGTGCCGCCGCCGAACTGTAAGCAGGAGTCGTCGCCGAAGATTTCCACCAAAGCCGGCATGTGCCAGATGTGGATACCACCAGAAGCAACCGGCATGACACCGGGCATGGAGGCCCAATCTTGGGTGAAGTAAATACCGCGGCTGCGGTCTTCTTCGATGTGGTCTTCGCGCATCAAGTCTACGAAGCCCATCGTGATGCCTTTTTCGCCTTCGAGTTTACCCACAACTGTACCGGAGTGCAGGTGGTCGCCGCCGGACATCCGCAAGCACTTGGCAAGCACGCGGAAGTGGATACCGTGGTTTTTCTGACGGTCGATAACTGCGTGCATGGCGCGGTGAATGTGCAGCAAAATACCGTTGCGGCGGCACCATTTAGCCAAGGTGGTGTTTGCAGTGAAACCACCGGTCAGGTAGTCGTGCATGATGATGGGGGTTTTGATTTCCTTCGCGAACTCAGCCCGCTCCATCATTTCTTCGCAGGTAGGGGCAGTTACGTTGAGGTAGTGACCCTTGACTTCGCCGGTTTCTGCTTGGGCTTTTTCAATAGCTTCTTGAACGAACAAGAAACGATCGCGCCAGCGCATGAACGGTTGCGAGTTGATGTTTTCGTCGTCTTTGGTGAAGTCCAAACCGCCGCGCAGAACTTCATAAACGGCACGGCCGTAGTTCTTAGCAGACAGACCCAATTTGGGCTTAATTGTACAACCCAGCAAAGGACGGCCGTACTTGTTCAATTTGTCCCGCTCAACGGTAATACCGTGAGGAGGGCCTTGGAAGGTTTTCAGGTAAGCAATGGGAATCCGCAAGTCTTCCAACCGCAGAGCGCGCAGAGCTTTGAAACCGAACACGTTACCCACCAAAGAGGTCAGCAAGTTGGTGACTGAACCTTCTTCAAACAAATCCAAAGGATAAGCAATGAAGCAGATATATTGGTTGTCTTCACCGGGAACTGGCTCGATGTCGTAGCAGCGACCTTTGTAGCGGTCGAGGTCGGTCAGGAGGTCAGTCCACACAGTTGTCCATGTACCTGTGGAAGATTCAGCAGCCACAGCAGCGCCTGCTTCTTCTGGGGGTACTCCCGGCTGCGGTGTTACCCGGAAAGCCGCCAAAACATCTGTATCCTTTGGGGTGTAGTCCGGCGTGTAATACGTTAGTTTATAGTCTTGAACTCCGGCTTTATACCCAGCCTTTGATTGAGTTTGGGTTTGCGCGTAAGCCATATCTCGCTTCCTAGTATTCGCTTAATTTTTTTGCCCGATCGCAGGCTGTTAAAAATATATCAATAAAGTGGCGCGCTGAGATTTTAATATTCTTTTAATCATCATAAGTATTGTTTATTTTGCTTTACATTAGGAAAATATTTGTAACATATCTTATGAAATGGCGGTGGCGAAGGATGCAGGAGGAAAGGCTGGGGATCGCAGAGTGGGGGGGAATTTCGCTCGATCGAAAGATATGGTGCAGCAAGCCGAACAGCGGATCAATACGGTTTATGTAAAGAATTTAATACTGAAAAATCAGAATTGGTAATGGGTAATGGGGCAGAGGGAAGTAGTTAGAAATACCTAAAGTTGTGGTTGGGAGTTAAGATCGATCTCAACTGCAATCCAGTATGCAATCTAAAATCCCAAATCCAAAATCTACAATCTAAAATCCCGTGACTTCCAGACCGCCAACTCAAAAATCGACAGCATAGCACATAATATGGACAGGACTTGTGCTCTCAAACCAAATCCGTCGTTACAGCCATTTAACCTCGCTGAAAACCGGGTTTCTGCGTTAGCGGCGCGTAAGTCTACTATGGATATTTAGCCCCATTTTTACTCTGGTTGTGCCTCACCCCCCTTCAAAAGCCGTTCACTGCATCAATCCAGATTGCCCAAGGCCCTACCCTCAGACTTGGGGCAACAATTTTTGTCATAGTTGCGGGGCTCCGCTGCAGCTAAAAAATCGCTATGTGCCTCTAGAAAGCCTCGCTTCCGGGGGTTTTGCAGCGATTTTCACAGTTTGGGACAAAGAAACTCAAACCGAGCGCGTTCTGAAAGTGTTGCTCGAAACTGCCCCGAAAGCGCTGAAACTGTTCGAGCAAGAAGCTTGGGTTTTGGCACGTTTGCGGCACCCCGGCGTCCCTAGAGTCGATCCTGACGGTTATTTTCACGTCCAAACGCAAAATTTTGCAGGCGGCGAGGGAAATCCTGCGGCGAAGCGGCTGCCTTGTTTGGTAATGGAAAAGATTCACGGCAAAACTTTAGAAGAAGTTCTCGACGAGCACCCTCAAGGATGTCCGCAGGAATGGGTGTTTAGTTGGCTGAGTCAAGCTGTGGAAATTTTAGAGGAGTTGCACAGGTCTCAGATTATTCACCGCGACATTAAACCCTCAAATTTGATGCTGCGAGATCCCGAATCGCCCCAAGTTTTGCTTAACAAGGGTTTGGGCGGACTGCAATTGGTGACGATCGACTTTGGGGGAGTTAAACAGATGGGCGGTGTCGAACCGGTGGGGAAAGATTCTCCGAGTTCGACGCGGTTGATTTCGCCCGGGTACAGTCCGCCGGAACAAATTGTGGGCGGTGGTGTGGTGCCGGCAACGGATTTTTATGCCCTGGGGCGGACTTGCATTCACTTGCTGACGGGGAAATATCCGGCGGAAATTGAAGATCCGATGACGGGAGAGTTGCGGTGGCGCCACATTGTATCTGTGAGTCCGGCTTTGGCGAATTTGTTGGACGATATGGTGCGATCGAACGTGCGGGAACGTCCGGCGACGGCTGGCGATGTTCGGGCGCGTTTGCAGGAGATTTATGCTAGGAGTAAGGGCAAAATCGCGATCGCCCCAATCGGCCAAGCTATTTTAGAATTCTGTCGGCAAGTAGTGGTGACGGGGGCGCAAAAAACCGCAAGTTTGACGGTTGTGCTGTTCGGCGCGATCGCCCAAATCGTGGTAGCTTCTCTGGATACCGGCTGGGAAATGGTGCTGGGTGCCGTTGGTGGAAGTGCGGGGGCGATCGGCGGTTTGGTTTTGGGTTATGCTTCGCCTATTGGCCCGGAAATTGCCAGTTTTCTGAATGAAGGTTTGCAGCAATTAATGCCTAACATGACTTTCGCTGTCGGGCCGGAAGTGCTGCTGTTTGGATTTGCGGGGTTCGGAACTGCGATCGGTTTGACGGATGCGGGGAGTTTTCGCCAGCAAAAACAGTATTGGCTGTCTGGATTGATGGGAGCTCAGGGTTATTTGTTGGCGGGTTTGTGCTGGATGGAAGCAACAGCTTCTAGCGGTGTGCAGGGGGTTATTTTGGGAGCTTTTGCGATCGCCTCTTTGACTGTGGGAATGGGTTTGCGGAGCCATCAATTAGTTCACGCTTTGGTTGTGGCTGTTTTCTCTACGGGAATGTTTCTGTTGCTGAATGCTTGGAACATTTTTCCGGGGAGTTTCTTTGGGATTTTGTCACTCTCTAACGTGACCTTCGGCTGGCTGCAAGTTTGGGGTTCAATTGTGTTCTTTGGTTTGTTGGGAAGTGCGATCGGGCTTTGTTTGGGAGTCAGTCATTATTTAGTTGTGCCCGTGCTCCGGTGGTTGGGCTGGAAGTAGGAATTAACACCAAATCACTATGCTAATCGAGTGGTTATCAATTAAGTCTGTCTCAAGATTTTCAATGGTTGGTGTTCTGGCGATCGCCCTTGTCCTCAGCAGCCCCAATATAGCCAAAGCCGAATCGCGAGAACAAGCCGTCGATCAATTGACCGATTTCTTATTCTACAGGGTTAATCCTCAGTTAAACAATCGCAAACTCCAAGCTGGCGATCGCGAATATAGCAATCAATGGCGGAGATTGCGCGAAGCGATCGATCCGCGAGTCAAGTCGGTACAAGAAGTCTGTTTTAGGCCAGCCCCAGAAGAGACAGGATGGGAATTCACGACAATTAACGGCGAAACCTACGAGCAAACCTACGATTTACTTGCAGATACAATTTTTTACAGTCGCCATCCTCAACGAACCGGACAGCCAATTCCCAAAAGCGATCGGATCGGCATTAGTGAATGGTCAGCAATTCGACGCGAAATGTATATTTCCAATTGTGGACTGTGAGATTCGATCGCCTTACACCGCAGCATTGATCGAAGATAATTCCTATAGTAGAGGTCATTTCTACACAACTCTGTAAAAAGAAAGGTTTTAAACCGATGAGTATGAAAAGTTGGATATGCGATCGCACTCTTGTTACAACCAGAATTATTGCACCCTTGCTTGGACTAATCGCCATTGGATATACAAGTTTGGCGGATGCTGCCCCACAGCAACAAGTTCCCAGCATAAATAGTGCAAACCTCGATACAACAACTAAAAAAAATTACCTGAATAATCCCGAAGAAAATTCAACAATCGAGGCTTTAAATAAAAAAGTTCAAGTCAGCATGGAAAATTCTGTAAATGCTTCAAGAAACATACCTCTTCAACAAGGTAGGCCATACAAAGAGGCGCGTCAAATCCTGATTAAACAAGGGTGGCAGCCCAGCTTACAAAGTCAACCCAACCTCAGAGATCGTTCGGTTAAAGAGCTATTTGATTTGGGATATAAAGAGATTAAGGATTGTTCTGGTACAGGAGAGGGGCCTTGTCGTTTTGAGTTTATCAATCAACAAGGAGAAGTGCTAGTTATAGTCGCTACGACAAGAGGTTCTGAAAATACAAAACGTTTTGTGAGGAATTGGTGGATTGAGAAAAAGGCAGATAGCCATCAACAAAAATCGTCATCAAACATAATTGAAGAAGGTCGTTATTGGTTGGGAGGTACGGATCAGGGTTTAGAGGTAAAGGGAAAACAATATCGATATTATGATGAGTCTAATATCGAGCGGCCGTGGCAACCTCTGTCTGAGTTACAATCTATCAAAAAAGGCGTTATTTTTGATGGAAAAATTTATTGGTGTTTATCTACTCTCGCACCTAAAACAGGAGGAAGTTCTTGTTCGAGAGATGGATGGCAACAAAAGATTTATCACCAGCGATATCGGGGAGATTGATAATTCTTATTGGGTTTAATCGTGCTAATTAAATCACTTTCAATTAAGTCAAAATCGAAGTTTTTATGGGTGTGTGCATTAGCTATAGCCCTTGTACTCGGTGGTTCCAATCTAGACTGTGCTACAGCGCGCGATTATGAATCACGCACTCAAGCTGTGGATAGGTTTACGGATTGGTTTTTTTATAGAGTGAATCCTCAATTAGGAGGCCGCAAATTGCGTTCTGACGATTCTTCTGCCTACATCCGCGAATGGAATGCTATTCGTAATACAGTGGATCGAGAAATGATTACTACACAGGGAGATTGCGTCGGTGATGCTTTCTGGGACTTCGATTATCGTTCTCATGGGCGATCGCTCGTTAGCGGAGCCCTCGAAGAGGATCGGATTGCAGATACAATTTGGGATATCCGCGATCCATCGGGTGACAAAACTCGTGCAGATGTTTCTAAACAAGAATGGCATAAGCTTCGTAATTTAATAATTAGAGAGCATTATTGCTATTAATTTGCAACAATTCTCAACACAATTTCAACAATAAAGAACAACAGCGCTTTTAGTTACAAATATTGTTAAAATGTAAAATATGCAGCCTAGATTGTAGATAATTTCGTCAAAAAGCAACGGAAACATTCTATAGCAAAACAAAAGGGTAAAAAAATGGGCCGAGTCACCGCAACAATAACCGTCACCAATCACATCGATGAAATTATGGGAGAAAGAGGGTTCATCCCCGCAGAGCAAATACGCTCTATCACCATCGATAACGTCTTAGTCGATACAGGCGCAACTCGACTCTGCTTACCAGCAGATATTATCAGTCAGTTGGGTTTGCCAATGCTAGGTGAAATCGACGGACATACGGCCATAGGAACCAGAAAATTTCGTCTGTTCAAAGATGTCACTCTTGCCGTAGCTGGAAGAGAAGGCAGGTATGATTGTGTAGAAATTCCCGCAGGAGAAGAACCTTTACTCGGCTTAATTCCCCTAGAAGATTTGGGTTTAGAACCAGACTTGAAAAATCAGCGGTTGATTGTTTTGCCTGCAGAGGGAAACCAAAGTTATATTCGCGTGTAAAATTCCTAGAGTTTTTGCCATAAATACACTGCCCATTGTCTTTTAGCATGAGGGGGGCGGGTTTACTATATACTTAGTTTTAAACATAGATGGTTGGTAAAACCCGCCCCTACATCGCGCAAATTGTACAGCGCAAATTATACAAGGACGAATCAGGTTAGAGAGTCGATGGCAGAGTGTCCCCTACCATCTCTCCTACAATTAGAGTCGATGCCTGTGTTACCACAGGACAC
>NZ_JAUBTK010000115.1:292-19700 GCF_036702455.1 Microcoleus sp. D2_18a_D3 | reverse complement strand
ACAGATCCGCACCAGCACCGCCAGTCAGAATATCTGCACCGCTGCCGCCGCTGAGGATGTCAGCACCGCTGCCGCCGTCGATAATATCTGCACCGCCACCACCGTTGATGATGTCAGCAAATTCCGTACCGGTGACGCTGTTAGCGCTGTCATTGCCCGTAAATAAGACAGGAGTGGTGAAGTTGTAACCGCCAGCACCCGAACCGAAGTTGTTAAATGCGGCTGTCGCGAAAGTACCCGCATTTGCAGCAGTTAAATCGACAATGCTGCCTGAGTTGGTAGTAGTACCAGCAGGAGATGCGATCGTACCTGTAAATACAAAGTCCGCTGTTCCCAGATTGCTAGCAGCCGTACCCAAGGAAGCAATAAGCGTCGAACCACCCGCCACGGTACCGTTCGAGTCAAAATACAACACAGTCTCGTTCGACGCATTAGTAAATGCGAAGAAACCAGCAGTTGTAGAATTGCCCAGGGCTTTAGCTTGTGCAGCTTCCACAGAGGCATAACTGCCGCCTGTGAAAATCACTAACTCTTGGCCAGTAATGTCAGGAGTTGAACCGCTAACACCGTCAAAGTTAGTCGTAGTCAAATTGCCGAAAGCGCTCGCGCTAAACTCGAATTTGTCTACCCCAACAGTAAAGTCGGAAATTTTATCGCCGCCTTCTTTAGTTGTCCTGTAAACAAACAGATCCGCACCACTGCCACCGCTTATGACATCCAAACCGAGGCCGCCGGTGATGGTATCGTTGCCGTCGCCACCGCTGATGGTATCGTTAAAATTGCTGCCGACAATCTTGTCATCGCCTGCTAAAGCATCGAACTTAACAGCAGCCGGATAAGTGCCGAAATCGAAATTGTCAGGGCCGACAGTACCGACAGGAACATTTAGTGGCTCGCCGATGAAGACAAAGTTACTGACTTGCAGGCGAATGCTCGCCGAGAAACTGGCCACAATTTCAAAGCGCGCCCCAACAGCAAATACCAGCACGGAACGGCCGGTAACGGCATCTATAAACTGACAGAAAATAGGGGAGTCGGTGTTGCCGCCCAACTGTGCAAACCGCAGTTGCAAAGACGCGATGCTGTTAACAGTGGTATCCAGGGTGAAGTCGAGCAAATTAGCGCTGCCGATCGACCCAACAGTAGAAGTAGCAGTAATCTCCAGTCGGGTCAAGCTAGAAACGCTGAGATTACCAAAAGCTGCCGTAGAAAGCTCTAAAACATCGTCAGTGACACTAAAGTCAGTAATAAAGTCAGCTTCTACAACTGTTTGAATCTCTTGGCGGGAAGTGCGGTAAATAAAGCGATCCCGTCCATTACCCCCACTGAGATTATTGGTTCCGAAGCCGCCTTCGATCGAGTCATCGCCCTCATTTCCGGTTAATGTGTCATTGCCACTACCGCCGATGATTTTGTCTATGCCGAGGCCACCGTCGATATCGTCATCGTCATCGCCGCCGTCGATATCGTCATCATCATCGCCGCCTTTAACTTTGTCCTTGCCCAAGCCTCCTTTTAGTGTGTTTTTGCCTTTACCACCGTCGATATCGTCATCGTCATCGCCGCCGTCGATATCGTCATCGTCATCGCCACCTTTAACTTTGTCCTTGCCCAAGCCTCCTTTTAGTGTGTTTTTGCCTTTACCACCGTCGATATCGTCATCGTCATCGCCGCCGTCGATATCGTCATCATCATCGCCGGCTTTAATGGTGTCGTTGCCTTTGCCGCCGATGATTTTGTCATTGGCATTACCGCCTGTAATGTCATCGCCAGCATCGCCGCCTTCGATGTCGTTATCCAGCGTCGCAGAACCGACAATAACTTGAGGTGCTGTAGTGCCAGCAAAATTAAAGACATTTTGCTCGACATTCAAGCTAAAACGCTGGTTGATGAGAGTTCTTCTGCCGTTGCTAACTTCAAAACCAATACTAAGCGCACCGAAAAAACCTACTGCCGCTTTGAAAGTTAACAAGCCTGCGTTAATGTCTGCTTGAGAGAAGGTAGAACCGACTTGTGCTGGGACTCCATTCAACAATAGTTGGCCGGTTGTAGCATCGGGCAGCTCGGTTAGCTTGAAGACTGTGCCGCCAGGACCTTGCTCGTCATCGACATACTGCAACAACTCAGAAGTAATAGTTTGCGCGCCGCCGTCAGAACCAGCAATCAAGCCATTATTAGCTTCCACTCGCGCAGGGTTAAAAATCGGAGGGGGAGTTGGAGTTTGAGTTGGAGGGGGAGTTGGAGTTTGAGTTGGAGTTTGAGGATTAACTCCCAAAAAGTCTGCCGCAGTGATAAGCGTTGCGTTGACATTCAACAATAGCGCCAAGGCGAAGTTATTGACCCGAATTTCGGTATTTGCACCGACTTGTATAAAGGTCAAGCTGCTAAAGTTCAAGTCGCCAAACAGCAGAAATTTATCCTCGTTGTCTGCGAAGTCAGTGATGACAGCTTGTCCCCCAGAGGGACTGTTACTCATGACATAAACGTCAGTTCCAGCACCGCCGACACAGGTATGGTTGCCAGTACCGCCCATCAGCGTATCGTTGCCGTTGCCGCCCATCAGCGTATCGTTGCCGCTGCCGCCGCCGCTAACGCTGTCGTCGCCGTCGCCGCCGTCTGCCATGTCATTGCCGTCGCCAGTAACGAGGGTATCCTTGCCGGCACCGCCCATCACGCTGTCGTCGCCGGCACCGCCCATCACGCTGTCGTCGCCGTCGTCGCCTTCACACTTGTCGTTGCCGTCGCCGCCCATCAGGGTATCGTCGCCGATGCCGCCGCTAACGCTGTCGTCGCCGTCGTCGCCTCCACAGTTGTCGCTGCCGGCACCGCCGCTAACGGTATCGTTGCCGTCGCCGCCGCTAACGCTGTCGTCGCCGTCGTCGCCTCCACAGTTGTCGCTGCCGGCACCGCCGCTAACGGTATCGTTGCCGTCGCCGCCGCTAACGTTGTCGTCGCCGTCGTCGCCTCCACAGTTGTCGCTGCCTACACCGCCGCTAACGGTATCGTTATCTTTGCCGCCGTTAATGGTATCGTTGCCTGCGCCGCCCTCACAATCGTCGTTGCCCTGATCGCCCCTGACGACATCGTTGCCTTCGTCGCCCTCACAATCGTCGTTGCCTTTGCCACCATAGACGGTATCGTTGCCTGCGCCGCCGTCAACGTCATCATCTCCTTCGTTGCCGTGGGCCCCGTCATCGCCGTCATCGCCTTCGCAGGTGTCATTGCCGGTACCGCCAAAAAGGCTGTCGTTATCTTTACCGCCATTAACCTGGTCGTTGCCATTGCCGCCCTTAACGGTGTCGTTGCCCCGATCGCCCCTTACTTCATCGTCGTCATCGCCGCCCTCGCAATCGTCGTCATCTTTACCCCCGAAGATTTTATTTTTGTTGCGACGGTTTCCTTTGATTTTGTCTTCGCCTTTTTTGCCGTATATCTCATCCTGATCGTCGGTGGCGACAATTAAGTCATCGTCATCAGTACCGACGACTCTTCGGCTGCGGGGAGGGATGTCGCTGCCATCGTCATCTATGTCGTCCACACCTTCTTCTAATAGTACGGGGTTAAATTCAGCTATTGGGCTGTCATCAGCAGCACCTGTTTCGGGTGCACCGTTAGACTGATCCGGAAATAAGGCGTTAATGTCGGCGGTGTTTTCGCTGAGCGCTGCGTTAATTTCCTTGGTTAAGTCCGGAGCGGAATTTGGAGGGCTGTTGTTGCCTAAATCCACCCCGTCATCGGCGGGGATCGGTGTAGTAAACAACATGGGATCTACCTCTGTCATCTCAGGAATTTCTGTTTCAGTTTGAGCGAGAAAAAGTGTTCCCGGTTCTTCTAACAAGTTTTCGTCTGCCATCGTTGATATTTCCCAAAAAATGGTAAGCTTCTTAGAATCAATTTATCAGCAAACAGGAGGCTGCTGAAGAAAATTTTTTAACTTCATGCTTTCGCCTGCTAGAGGAGCTGTTTTCCTCATCTTTACTATTATAGATGCCACTTAAACGGCAAGGTTTTTTTCGCTCTGTTGCGAGTTTTATATTCTGCAATTGCGTACCCAAATTAATTGAGCCGCAACCTACACTGTAATAACTGCGCCGAAGCGCCGAGCATTTGAGATGTTCTCCGTAATTTCTACCGTAAGCTGCGCCGAAGGGCCCCTTTTTGTAGATTCTCTACGTAATTTCTACAGTGAATTAGCTGAATTTAAACTCGCAACTGACAACTCCTAAATAACTACCCAAAACCTCTATCCCCCAAATTCTACCCTTGCTTTTTTTCCGATCTAGGCTGGGTGTATTGAAGTTTTGTAACACTCCCAGCTTTGACAAATCCTTCCCTGACCTAGGATTTGAATCTCTTGACTAAACGACCGCACCCTCCTAATTTTAGTTCCCGATGATTAATTAGAAATTTAGATAATTCGCCCGGCCAAATATTTGTTCTAATTTTTAGTTGCAAAATTTTCTCTCGATTTAAGGAAACATCGCGAACTGAGAATTTTTGTTTTTCAGATTAATACTAAGAACTCTGCCAAAATATATCTATCTTAAGAAAGATTGTAAAATTTCGCCAAAAATAGTAACTGACGCAGGAGTCGTTTTTGGTGACAGTTGCAAGCTCGGCATTTTGAGCGGACACGACCCACGGCGAGGCTGCCCAACCCTGTGGCTTTGTAGAGGGTTCGCTACCAAATCCAATAATTCTCCGAGAAACCGGCCTGATGAGGCGTAATCCTCTAGATGGCAAAAATGATGGTTGCTGGAGAGTACCGGAATAATTTGATTGCCGTTGTATTGTTGAGAGTTCTTGGCTGCTGACGTTTATTTTTGCTGCTTAACTTTAACTAGATTAAGAGAGTTAAATTAAAAGTTTTCTATATCATAAAAGCGGGAAATTAGCAATAAGTTATTAGTAATTATCGATGGTCAACTATCGATTATCGCTCGCCACTGAGGTCTTAAGGATGAGGGCGGAGGGCTTACGGATGAGAACCCAGGGCTGACCAATTAATTAATTGACACAAAATCAAGATTACACATGGGGGGTTGGTGGTAGAGGATAAGCCGTAAAGACCGATCGACCGATCGCCAAAAAAAATAAAATACTCAACTTTTCCTGCGATATTGCCCTGAAACCGGTTGGCGTGAGCCGAAGTAATTTTAATAAGAACGAGAGATCCGCCTGGTAAAGTGCCTCCAATTTAACTTTACTCAGCAATGAGAAACTCAAGTTCACGACGAATCTAAAGGGGTCTGCGGTAGAGGTGCAAAATGTTAAAGATACAAAGATTGCAGAAAATTCGGCTTTCACCGAGCCACAGGGCAATCAAAACTAATAAACTGTTATTAAAGTACAACTTTTATATCCTCAAAGTGTTTGAACAAATATATATGACGCTAGCGATCGCCCGATCGGGGGAAGCGCATTCAGAAACTTTGATTCAAAGAGTAAAAATTATTTTGCCGATCGCTATTGCTAGCCGCAAAAACGCAGGCAAATTCAGAATTAAGGCGGGAGGGCGCTAAATCCGTGAGCCAGGAATTTCAACTCTCAGTCACCCCTGTTGGGGACGACGAATATCTAGTGCGGACAGAAAGGGTTGCACCCGGTGTACCCTTAGCCGAACAACAAGTCCGCTGGCCGATCGACGAATGGCTTGCACTGTCTGCTCAACTGATGAACGACCCGCTGGTGGGCTTGCTCCAAGGAAAAGCAGTACACGGAACCAGTTTTGCTGGTCGCGGAATCTCCCGTTCGGGACCCAACTGTGCGCCGAATTTAGTAGCGCTCGGACAACAATTATACAGCGGGCTGTTTCAAGGAAACTTGCGCGATAGCTGGACTTGCGCTCAAGGCATCGCCCAGCACCGCCGAGAAGTGCTGCAACTGCGACTCGGACTCAAAGGCCGGCGCTTGCCGCGTCTGCCGTGGGAAGTGCTGCACGCGGGCGATCGCCCTTTGGCAACTGGCACCGATGTCGTGTTTTCCCGCTACCAACCAGGTACAAGTTTGTTCAAACAAACCCGGATACTGCCTAGTGGCGGGCCGCTAAAAATTTTAATGGCGATCGCCTCTCCGAGCGATCGAGACAGCTTGCAGCTTAAGCGAGAAGTGCTCCATTTGCAACAAGAACTCCAAAACCGCACCGGTCATCCTCTCAAAAACAGCCCCCATTGCCCGGAAATTCAACTGACTATTCTCGAACAGCCCGATCGAGAACAACTTACCCAAGCCCTAGAACAAGGACACTACCAAGTCCTGCACTACGCAGGCCACAGCAACTTAGGTTCCAGAGGTGGGGAACTCTACCTAGTCAGCAGCCGCACCGGCTTAACCGAAACCCTCAGTGGCGACGACTTAGCTGGATTGCTCGTTAACAACGGTATTCAGATGGCCGTGTTCAACTCCTGCCGCGGCGCCTACGGCGACCCCTCAGACCTCGCGGACGACAGCCCGGAACGGAACTTAACCGAAGCTCTAGTGAAGCGGGGCATTCCGGCAGTGCTAGCAATGGCAGAAAGCATCCCTGACGATGTAGCCCTAACTCTGACGCGGTTGTTTTACCGCAACCTCAATCAAGGCTATCCAGTCGATCTCAGCCTGAGCCGGGCCAGAGCTGGGCTAATTTCTGCCTACGGTTCTCACCAGCTATACTGGGCTTTGCCGATTCTCTACCAGCACCCGGACTTTGACGGCTATCTGACCGGCGCCCCAGCCCACAGCGCGACCTCCGGTTCTATGGTGCACATAATCGGGTCAGGAACGCAACCGGCGCTCGCGGGTACAGAATGGAAGGCTGCGTCTTCGGTTTCGGCGATCGCCCAATACCCCCCACTCCCAGCCAATAGATCGCATGAGTCAGACAATTCTGAGGGCGAAGTCTGGGAATATCCCAACCAATTAAAAGATCGCAGGGATTGGGTTCAGCAGAACGATCGACCCGATGCTACTAATTCACCGAACTCACCGACGGCTTCGCCGTCCTCTATTCCTGATTCTGAGTGTGCGGCGATCCAAGCAACTCGCGCCGCTGCCGCCACTCAGAAACCGTTAAAAAAACCGGGGTTGAAAAAATCTGTGGCCCTGATGCTCTGCTTGTTGCCCGTTGCTTTGAGTGCTGGCTTTTTTGGGTGGCGGCACTCGAACCGAAGCACGAAACCAGAAGAGTTACTGCCGGCGGTACGGACTCCCCTGTCGCAAAGTTACCTGCAACAACGTCACTAAAAGCGATCGCTTTTGGCGATCGCCCACTGCAATGCTGAATTTAGACCCTCTTGGCCTGGCTCCAAACTGGGTGGGGTTTTTGCTGGCCATTCGCTATGGGCTGCCGCTGGCAAAGCGATCGAAAGTATGCTGCTCGATCGAATCTCGGACTTACGTTCATCCAGCCGGTTTTTACCGAAAATAAGCAGCAGCCCAACCAAGCATCGAGGAAGAAACCGGGTTTCTCGTCGAGCAAGTAAGTCCGGGACTGCTTAATATAAAATTAGTCAGTCGATTTGAGATTTTAGACTTCGGCTTGAGCCCTGAGTCGAAGGATTTGAGATTTTAATTTTACTCCACAGATAAATCTGGGAACAGGAACAAGACTCTAAAATTTTGATCTCTCCACGACAGGAGTCGGTGGCTTGTATGCGTTTTTGAGCGGACTGATTCGGCAGCAGGAGCATTCGTCATTCGGCACAAGACAATAAAAGCCAGAGTTGCCACACTTAAGAACGTCCTCACCCTCAGCGCGCTTATTTCACAATAATTAATTATGGAAGCGGCTGTGAGTTTGACCGAAAGCATCCAGGATACAAGCCCCCGGATTCATTCCGAAAGCAGACTCAGGACCCAGAAATAAAAAACCTGTATCCGATAAAGGCGCCCCGAATTTATCCGTGGGGTCAAGGCTTAAATCTAAAATCTAAAATCTAAAATCTAAAATCGATTGACGCGCCCCTCCAGTTGGTGCATAAATTTTGAGAGTATGGCAGTTTACAGGCCACGAATGGAAACCAATACATTTCCATCGAAACTCCATGTCGGGAACCGCTGCTAATTTGTAGTGCATCAAACATTTAAGCTGTGGTGCATTTAACTCGGTCTTTTTCAATTCCCCTGTGGAAATAACCTCAAATTCTCTGGCTTGGGGCCGGAGGAGGAATATTTTCCCGAGTTCCCCCTAGAAATCTACTGATTCCTGGCGAAGTGTTAAGAGTCGCGAAGCAATCTCGCCCGATCAAAACTATTCCCCTCTTAGTGGCTGCCCGATGTTTCTGCCACCGCGCCCATTGAGTCGGGTTTTAGCTTAAACCCGTTCAACGAAGAGGTGAAATTTCCTTGAATTTTTACCGGATTGCCTTCCCCAGACTGCGTTCTGTGGAAGTTATATGCCCAACACCTTAATAGAAGATTGCCCGTTGGTATTTGGGGTTTTGAGGGGATTTCCAGCCCAAAAAATAGAATTTACAAGTAGCTGGCAGTGACATCAAGAACAAGTGCTGCCTCGTCTTGTTGAGGTAAAAGTTAACCCCGCGCCGGTAAATGCTTTCGGCAGATTTGCAGCGGCCGGGGTCTAGGTATTTCGATTCATGGCTGTCTTGTTTTTACCTTGACCACAGACACAATCGGGGATTGGTGAATGCAGGGAACAGACTTTACTGTAAAAAAGTAAAGCATTTAATTTGCGACAATAATTCCCCGCGCGATCGCAAGAGAGGCTTACGCAAGGATTTGGGCCGCGATCGGCAAATTGATCGCCCTTCGAGCATCCTTACTTGCACCCCCGGTCTTGAGGCCGCAGAAATTTATCCAGAATCTTAATATTCAGAATTATTAGTATTGACAGTGAAACAAAGTTAATCTAATGTGTTGTAATTGATATAAGTAAAGTCCAATAAGCGAGGTACGGTCAATGGCAGAAACAGCTACAGCACCCTTAACAGGAAAAGGTCTGCTTCAAAAAATCAAAGGCAGTGATTTGCCACGCAGAGAACTTGCAAAGCTTTGCGGCTACTTCACGGTCAGCAAAAGTGGAGAAACCCGGATTAATCTGGCTGAGTTTTACGATGCAGTGTTAGCTGCTAAGGGCATTGAGCTAGAGAAGTCGAAAGCAGACGGACGCGGACGAGAAGCGAGTTATCGAGCTAGCGTTCACAAGAATGGTTCGATCGTGATCGGGGCAAATTATACCCAAGAAATGGGATTAAAGCCGGGAGACGAGTTTGAAATTAAGCTCGGATACAAGCACATTCGCTTGATTCAGATCGATGTGGACAGACCGGATGTGGATGTGGATGATGAAGAGGAGGATACAGAAGAATAGAGGCGATCGCGATGCAGTCAGCCGATAGCAAGGCGACTGGATTTGGCATTCGCTACACGACTATTTGCGCGCCACCCTTCGATTGAACTGATGAGCTGTCTTGACTATTTCTATTTTCTCTTGTCCCGCAAAGACTACAGTGCCTCTGAACTTCGCAAAAAGGGGCAAGAGAAAGGTTTTGGCAATGAGGAAATATTGGAGGCGATCGCGCAAATTCAAGACCGCGGCTATCAGTCCGACACTCGCTTGGTGGCAAACTCGATCGCCTCTGCAGCAGGCAAATACGGGAAGTCGGCCATCAAGCGCAAGTGCCTGCAAAAAGGAATTACCAACGATTTGTTCGAGCAAGTCTGGGAAGAAGAAATTGCCGAAAATCAGGACTCCGAAGCAGAAAAACTGGCCGAATTAAAAGCCAAAGTCATGCGGAAATACAAGATCGATACTTGGGGTAAAGCAGATCCGAAAACCAAGGGCAAAGTCTTGAATTACCTGCAATACAGGGGCTTTAATGCCTTTGAAATTTGGCGGCAGTGGCAAACAGAAGAAGATGACGAGTAAATAGTAGGGTCACGCCAAGAGGTGCGGCCCACATAGGCAAGCACAACTACACTGCTGCCGACGGGGCTAAAGTGTAAGTTCTGAGTTTTTGTAAATGTATGTCAATCCTCAGCGTTGACTAAATAAGATTCGTACATCTGCCGGTGTCTGGCTAAAAGCTCGAGATATTTCTCGTTGATTTTGGCCAGCATCCATTTTTCGTGAAAAATGGCGGCGGATTCTGCTTTCACCGGATCTGCTTGTAGCGGCAAAATATCTTTTCGAGCTGCGGTTTGCTCTGCAACAGACTTCAGCTTCTGAGGGTTTTGCTGGTATTTTCGACCGCTTTTGTGGTTGGCGTAGCGACGCGATCGAGTATACCCCATCTGCAAGAACTTGCGAGCCATGTCGGCTCCCACAAAATCATCGGCATCGAGATACTCTAAAAACAAGGAGTAAATTTTGCTGCTGGACTCCCTGGCAATTTCAGGAGTCTTAAATCTCCAGAAAGGCAAAATTTCTCCTTTGTAGGGTTCCACCAAAAGCACTCCTTGTTCTCCTTTCCCTACCCGATAAAGTTCCGGGTGCTGTCGAAAGTCGATGTTCTTAAAATCCGCATGGTAGTCGAACTGCTTCATCGGGCATTTTCTGTTCTATCTGGAACTATAGAAGCCCGGGGTTTACCTTCGTCTGGTTGGGTATAAACCCATGCCCAAGCAATGAAGACAGCTTGAAAAGGCAGCCTCAACCAATACAGTAATTGGTTGTGGGGAATCCCTTCTATCGGAATGTTGTTGACGGCTTGATTGATATTAGCTGGAAACACGGCAATAAACAAGGCAATTAATCCCCACGCCGCCGCCTTGCTCACAGGAGGAACTAACAGCCCAATTCCGCCCAAAATCTCGAAAAAACCGCTGATATAAACCAATGCTTCTGGGTAAGGAAGCTGGGGCGGCACAATTCTGATAAAAGGTGCGGGTACTGAAAAGTGCAGCACGCCTACAATACTGATAGCTACTGCGAGAATAACTCGCCAAATTTCTTTTTGACTTTTCATGGGCAATCGGTAATTAATAATTGTTAAATTGCTGCGATAATGCTTGCCAAAATTCGCTATTTGCGATCGAGATGACAATAAAACTGACCCCCAAAAATTCCCGCTTTCCGGGTTTCTCTACTCTGGCTGCTGGCTGTAACGATTTTATTTCGTAGAAAAACCAGGTTTCTGGGTAACTCCCAGACAAGTTTTCACAGCCCCAAACTGGAGGAAGCGAGAACTGGAATCGAAGGCCTGCGCGTTGAGTGCCAAAAACAGCTAGCGCGCATTTTGATACCAAGATTTTAATGTCTAGTGCCCTGTTGCTGTCTCTATCTTCGGGTAGTAAAACATGATTTTTGTTCCGGCTCTGGCTTCGTCAGCAGCCAAACCAGTGGGGATTTTCTCGATCGACAAATGCACCATCGCTTAACATTAAATAAATCATCGCCGCAATTGATGAGTGCGATTGCTGCTAAATTTGACCTAGCCTTCCAGACGCTTCCCTACCCTTCACCGAACCCTTGCGGGAAGATAGCTTTGCTAGCGCGTACCTTGATTAGAAGAATTAAGGCGAGTAATTTGTCAATAACTTTTATAATTATTTAATATTTGCGCTTTGAGAATTATTGCCAGAAGCAATTCAGGAACGCTCTGTAATTAAAATTACCCTCTAAAGTTAGAATTTTGTCAACTTCCCACAGATGCTAGAATGAATGAAATTATCGAATTTGCTAAAAAGTCGATCGTGCTAGCAACTCCCCAACCCTCCTGGTGCAATTCAAAATTGTCACCAACGGCAGGAACTTTTTAGCCACCACATTATTCAAAAAGATTGAGCCTCCAAGCGCTGTGTCATTTTTATCTCCACGTAAGCAATCACCGACGACCATGAACACCTCAACCAACACCTCTAAATTTCGCCTAAACCGGATGCTGCGACAATCGCTGTTTGCAGGCATCATTTCTGCAGCAGCTTTAGCTAGCGGATGGGCGCCCGGTTTGTACGGACAATCCCCAAACCTCGTTTTCGGAGCAGCAGCCCAAGCTCAAGAGATTAGCAGCGAAGAAATTACTAGCTACGCTCGTGCTGTGTTGGCAATAGAACCCAGACGGGTGGAAGCTTATAACGAAATTAAAAAAATGGCTGGAGGCTCGGTTCCCAGAGTAGTGTGCAACGAAACTCAGCAAATTAACAGGCTGTCTGGAAATTTTCGTGGCATCGCAGTGAATTACTGCCAACAAGCTAAAAAAGCTATCGAAACCTATGGTTTGACAGTTAGTCGCTTCAACCAGATCACTTTGCTCCAGCAAGCCGACCCGGCAGTAAAACAGCAAATTCAAGCCGAGCTGCTGCGACTGCAACAAGCGGGCAATCAATAAGCTTGAGGGTTTGAGTCTTTCTTCCTCTCCCGTTCTATTAGACTTCTCCATAAAAGCTTGTTAAGGGCAGGCAGGATGCCTAAGCGCTACCTCTCCCAACAATATATTGGAGATTTAAATTGTTCGAGTTCCTAGACGGTAGGCAAAATTTTTTGAAAAAAAAGCGATCGTCTGCGCTCAAGTGCTTGACAAAATAACATAAATTTGGTAAGAGGGCCAGAACGGGAGCGGGCAGAGAGATGAATATTTTTCAACTGGCTGTAAATCGGAATGAGATATAGCGATCGCCAAGACGATTAAAACGTTTTTAATTTCTGAAACATGAGCTGAAGATTGGAACTTCTGTCTTCATTATTCCTTCGGCTCTAAAAAAGATATTCCTCAAAAACTAAATGTTAAGTGAATTGCTCTGAGGAATAGAATAGAAAAATGCTAACATTCACAAAACATTTACCTGCAAATCCCGATGCTATTGTCAGCTTTACTTTACCGATGACATCGGACGATCGCACTCGCAGCCGCCACCGATTCGAGACAGAAACGGGGGAAAAGCTGCACCTGAGTTTGCCCAGAGGTACGGTACTGCGCGATCGAGATTTATTGCAGTCGGAAGATGGTAGCTGTTTGGTACTGGTAAGTGCAAAACCCGAACTGGTGCTGACAGCGCGGGCATCAAGTCCGCTGCTACTGATGCGGGCGGCTTATCATTTAGGAAACCGTCACGTAGCTTTAGAAATTGCCGATAATTATTTAAGACTTTCTCCCGACTCTGTGTTGCAGGGAATGCTCGAAAAAATGGGTTTGGAAGTAACAGAGGAAATTGTGCCGTTTCAGCCAGAAATGGGCGCTTATGGACACAGCCATTAGGAATGGGGCATTGGGCATTGGGCATTGGGCATTGTAACCAACAGTCAACAGTCAACAGTCAACAGCCAACAGTCAACAGCCAACAGCCAACAGTCAACAGTGAACAGTCAACAGTGAACAATCAACTTTTATCTTTGTTGCAGTTAGCTTTTGCACCTGTGGGAGCTTATAGTTATTCTGAGGGAATCGAAAGTCTGGTAGAAACCGGTGCGATCGACAGCGAGATTACTTTAAGGAATTGGTTAGAAAATTCGCTGCAATTCGGGGCTGTTCGAGTAGAAGCGGCTGTGGTGGTACGGGCTTTGAGGGCGGCCCAGAGGGGGGATTTGAGCGCTTTGAGTTACTGGAATGCTTGGGCGACTGCTGCTAAGGAAACAGAAGAGTTGCGCTTGCAAAGTTGGCAAATGGGGCGGACTTTGGTCAGGTTGCTGCTGGATTTGCGTGAAGCGCAGCTATCCCGCAGGGAATCGCCCGTTTCTTCTGTGTTAACAACAAGTGTAAAAGATTTGGTGGAATGTGGCGGCAATCCGTGTAATTTTGCGATCGGCTTTGGCATTGCCGCGGCAAGCTGGCAGATTGAAGAGGAAGCGGCCGTGTTAGGATATTTGTACAGTTGGGCTGCAAATTTGGCGAGTGCGGGCGTTAAATTGATTCCCCTAGGTCAAACAGCCGGTCAGCAGTTGCTGTTAGATGTGCGATCGCAAATTAGCTGCACGGCGCGAGAAGTTTTACAGTTAGAAGATGATGACCTTAGTAGTTGCAGTTGGGGATTAGGACTGGCTAGCATGGCCCACGAAACTCAGTACACTCGGTTGTTTCGGAGTTAAAAATTCAAGGCGGAAATCCGCCGAAGGTGCGCCACAAGCACCTTAAAGTCGCGTAAAGTGCTGATGGCGCACCTACTAAAATATAAAAAAATCTAAAATCTAAAATCTAAAATCTAAAATCGATATGAGTGCTTTTCGTGTAGGAATTGCGGGCCCGGTTGGTTCGGGGAAAACTGCTTTACTTGATGCTTTGTGCAAGTCGCTGCGACAGCAGTACCAGATGGCTGTGGTTACTAATGATATCTATACTCAGGAAGATGCACAGTTTTTGGTGCGGAGTCAAGCTTTAGAGAGCGATCGAATTTTGGGCGTAGAAACGGGAGGCTGTCCCCACACAGCCATCCGCGAAGATGCTTCGATCAACTTAGTAGCGATAGAAGAGCTAGAACACAAATTCACTAATTTAGATTTAGTGTTTGTAGAAAGCGGCGGCGACAATTTGGCTGCAACTTTTAGCCCAGAGTTAGTAGATTTAACAATTTACGTAATCGATGTCGCTGCCGGCGATAAAATTCCGCGCAAAGGCGGGCCTGGAATTACTAAATCAGACTTGTTAGTGATTAATAAAATAGACCTCGCCTCTTTCGTGGGAGCAGATTTAGGCGTGATGGAACGGGACGCTAAAAAAATGCGAGGGGAGAAGCCTTTTGTGTTTACTAACCTGAAGACAAAGGAAGGCTTTGAACCGGTAGTTAATTTTGTTAAATTGAATATGGCATAGATTGAGAAAATATAGTATAATGTAAATAAAGTGACACGGCTCGCAATTCCCCGTGAAAACGTCTCCAGACAAATATAGTCTGCTTGAGTCGCGGGAGTGTCAAAAAAATCTCGTTCTAGTTTTGCCGTTTAATGACTACCAAGTAAGTTATGCTGAGTTGTTATGATGCAGCCAAATACTTTTTGGCTCAGGCAAGTGAAGATGCTGGCGATCTGATATCTAATCTCAAGCTTCAGAAATTGGTTTACTATGCTCAAGGCTTTCATTTAGCTTTGTACGATGAACCGCTATTTCTTGAAGCCATAGAAGCATGGACTCACGGGCCCGTTGTTCCTGATTTGTACCATCACTATAAAAAGTATGGTACTGGTGCAATTCCATATCCAGAATATATAAACTTTTCGATTTACGACGAAAAAACTAAGAGCCTGCTTGATGAAGTTTACTCTGTGTTTGGGCAGTTTGCTGCATGGAAGTTAAGGAACATGACACACGAAGAATATCCCTGGAAACTTGCTGCTCAAAATAGCGGAAAAATTACTCATCAATCCCTGAAAAAATACTTCAAGACTCAACTCAATTGTGAAGAAGCATCTTAAGGCAAATCAACGCCAAGAAAAAGGGAAAAGGATTTCACCTAGAGAAATTGTTGATTTACCGCCAGAGCAGGAGTCACCTCTATTTTCTTTGCGGTACATGAATAAAGATTACTCTCTTGCTAAATGTACAAAAGATGAAAAGGCAGCTTTTGCAGATACGCTGTACAAATTAAGTCAGCTTACCTGGAGTCAGATTAATGCTTGTCCCCGTCACGGATCGGGCTACGAGAAGATAGCCCGAAGTTCCATTGGAGCACCTATTCCCAGCCATCTTAAGGATGATGTAAATTTTATTGCTTTTCGGTTTTTCGGGAAGGCTCCGATGGTTGGTTATCGGGATGGGGCTGTGTTTTATGTTATTTGGTTGGACAGGGATTTTACGCTTTACCCTCATTAAAAAGAACTCGTTAAATTAGTGGCGGTGTCCAATTTTCGCTACCTCACCACCAATTCCCTGACCAAATTTGCCAAACGTTCTGTACTGTCTCTCACAGCTAATTCAGAAGCAGCTTGAGACATTTTTGCCAAATATTGCGAATCTCTTAACAAATACAACACTTTGCTTTGCAATACCTCTGCTGTTAGTTCGCTTTGACGGAAAACTACCCCGGCACCAGATGCGGCAAATACTTCCGCATTAAATCTTTGGTGGTCGTCAGCGGCGTGAGGATAAGGAATTAAAATAGAAGGTACTCCCGTCACTGCTAATTCTGTCAGAGCACTGGCGCCCGATCGACTAATTGCTAAATTTGCTCGCTGCAACAAACTCGCCACATTGTCGTAAAATGGCATAGACAAATATTGCTCGTGTTTCAAACTTTCAGCATCCGGATCCTGATTGCCGGTGAGGTGAACTACCCAAGCACCAGCCTCAAACCAAGCCGGAGCGCACTGCCGGACTAACTGATTGACAGAGACAGCACCTTGAGAGCCGCCCATGACTAAAATTACAGGTACGCTGTCAGGAATTGGCAAATTTAGAGGTTGGCGAGTCAGGAATTGCGATCGCACCGGCGTACCAGCAACAACAGTTTTCGCGCGGGGTAAATGCTGGGCTGCTGCTTCAAATCCGATCGCCACAGCAGTGCACAAAGGACTAAACCAGCGCGTCACCTTCCCGGGAATTGCATTAGATTCGTGGAGAATCACCGGCAAACCCAAAGACCGGGCCGCCAGAATTGCCGGTGCTGCGATGTAACCGCCGGTCGTAAACACTCCCTGAAAATTTCCCGCTTTGAGCAACTTCCGCACCTGAAGGATCGAGCCGGCGAGTCCGCCCAAAATTCGCAGTGTACCGAGTCCAAATCGCTGCTGAAAGCCTTCGACGGCGATCGTGTGGAGGGGGTAAAGGGCTGGAACTAATTGCGTTTCCATGCGGTCGGGGACTCCTAGCCATTCGATCTGACAGTCGTTCAACTGACCAGCGGTGGCGATCGCAGGAAATAAATGTCCCCCAGTACCGCTAGCTGCAACCAACAACCGGAGGGGGGCTTTTGTCAAGGTATTTGTTTCTTTTACAAGTAAAAGTTCCACAGGTCGATCAATTTTATATTTGAGGTTTTAGATTATTATGCTTATTGTTCCGGCAGTTTCAGCCAATTTTCAATCAGCCATCTAAAATTAGATTGTGCCGTGTCCCTCCTTCCATTGTCAGTTTTCGTTGCAGGCGAACTGTTGCCCGCGCCACGACTCCTGACAAATAACCAAATTATCATCTAATGCGTAATTTTTTGAATTTAATGCCAAGTGCATCTCAGTATTTTTCCAGCCGCCGGGACGAAAAAGCCGATCGGGCGATCGTTTTCGGCTTAAACTGCGGGAAGTCGATCGCTCAAATGTTGTTATGTTTAACAGTGGTAAGTGCTGGCGTGCTGCATCCTAGTGCGGTAAGAGCGATCGGTGCGATCGGGGCGACTCCCCAAACCATCGCCCAAACAGGAGCAAATGCGCCTGCCCCACTCACAAAAGTGCTAACAGAAATTGACGCAGCAGCCAACCGGCGCGATGTCAAAGCAGTGATGGGATTTTACAGCCCGAGTTTCACTCATTCTGACGGCTTAAACAGCCAAAGCATGGAAAAAGCACTCACCCAACTCTGGGCTCGATATCCGAGTTTGAATTACCGCACCGAGATCAAATCTTGGAAAACCGAAGGTAGCGCGATTGTCGCAGAAACCGTAACTACAATTGCCGGCACTCAAAAAAAGGATGGCAGAGAATTAAATCTCAAAGCTACCATCCGTTCCCAGCAGCGTTTTGAAGGTGAAAAAATAGTTAAGCAAGAGATTTTAGCAGAACAAACTCAGCTTAGTTCAGGCCAAAATCCTCCCACAATTCAAGTGAACTTGCCGGAGCAAGTTAAAGTGGGCGAAGAGTACCATTTTGATGCCATTGTGCGAGAGCCGATCGGCGATGATATTTTAATAGGGACTGTTTTGGAGGAACCTATTACTGAAAAAACCTTTTTTAATCCCTCAGAAGTCGAGCTAGAGCTGCTAAATGCCGGGGGAATTTTTAAAGTAGGTAAAGCTCCGGCTACGCCAGAAAATCGGTGGGTTTCAGCAGTTTTGATGCGACAAGGTGGAATTGCAACAGTTAGTGTGCGATTGCGGGTTGTCAAGTAATAAAATAGGTGTTATGGGTTATACCATTTTAGATTTTAGATTTTAGATTTTAGATTTTAGATGGGGAATAACTTATGAATTAAATGTTGGGAGCGCTGGTCTACAGTTGCATTTTTTAGGGGATGGTATTATTTGGGTAATTTGAGGAGTGGCGAGTTCCAGAAAAGCTTGAAAAGAAATGACTGAAGTCCCTAAACTCGTCACTACAAGAATTATGTTGAATTGACAGTATGAAATATCCAAACCCTTATCTCATTAGTCATTCCCAATTCCCAAATCTAAAATCTAAAATCTAAAATCTAAAATCGTATGATTTCTATCCAAAATCAAATTGTTTTCATTACAGGCGCGAGTAGCGGTATCGGAGCAGCCTGTGCCAAGATATTCGCCAAAGGTGGAGCCAAACTAATTTTAGCAGCCCGCCGTCTTGAAAAGCTCGATCGACTGGCAAACGAACTTGTAGAAACAAAATCGATCGCGTCGGCGAACGAGATTTATTTGCTAGAATTGGACGTGCGCGATCGCCCGCAAGTTGAATCCGCGATAACTGCGCTTCCTGATGCCTGGAAAAGCATCGATATTCTGATTAACAATGCGGGATTGAGCCGTGGTTTAGACAAACTGCACGAAGGCAACTTCCAAGATTGGGAAGAAATGATTGATACCAATGTTAAAGGCTTGCTTTACATGACTCGCGCGATCGTGCCGGGAATGGTAAGCCGAGGCCGCGGCCACGTAGTGAATATCGGCTCAATAGCAGGCCGCCAAGCTTATCCGAAAGGTAATGTTTATTGCGCTTCCAAAGCAGCAGTGAGAGCTATTTCTGAAGGGTTGAAACAAGACCTTTTGGGAACACCGGTGCGGGTGACGGAAATAGAGCCGGGTTTGGTGGAAACAGAATTTAGCAATGTCCGGTTTCACGGCGATGCAGAAAAAGCCAAAAATGTCTATCAAGGATTAACACCGCTGACTGCTGACGATGTAGCCGATGTCGTGTATTTTTGCGCGACGCGATCGCCCCACGTCAATATTAGCGAAATCTTGCTAGTTCCGACAGACCAAGCTAGTGCAACTCTGGTTCACCGAAAAGAGTTTTGAGTTTTTAGTGGTAAGTGTCCGGATTGCGCTCGAATTCTCAGGAAGCTTAATTGGTAGATGCACCCTGATTAATTAACTCCCGACCAATTTTGGCCGGGTTTTTTTTGGCGATCGCCCGCCGTAGCCACAAATTCTCCTAAATTCTGCCAAAGTGTCCTGAAAGAGGTGCTGTGAGACGGGAGACTAAATTAGTAGATGCACCCTGATTAAATAACTCCCGACCAATTTTGGCCGGGTTTTTTTTGGCGATCGCCCGCCCTCGCCACACATTCTCCAAAATTCTGCCAAAGTGTCCTGAAAAGGTGCACATCGGGCGGGAGATTAAATTAGTAGATGCACCCTGATTAATTAACTCCCGACCAATTTTGGCCGGGTTTTTTTTGGCGATCGCCCGCCGTAGCCACAA
>NZ_JAUBTK010000115.1:0-192 GCF_036702455.1 Microcoleus sp. D2_18a_D3 | reverse complement strand
TCCTGAAAGAGGTGCTGTGAGACGGGAGACTAAATTAGTAGATGCACCCTGATTAAATAACTCCCGACCAATTTTGGTTTGGGGTTTTTTTTTGCGGTATCGACGGTGATGCTGAATAAAGTTTGAGGTTGTCCGGATTGCGCTCGAATTCTCAGGAAGCTTAATTGGTAGATGCACCCTGATTAATTAACT
>NZ_JAUBTK010000114.1:0-19729 GCF_036702455.1 Microcoleus sp. D2_18a_D3 | reverse complement strand
AAATGCTAAAACTTCGTTGTGCTTACCTCAACGATCTCTTGGCCATTTGAGGCTTTTGCAAAACCGGGATGCTCCCAACGAAGTCCGCCTACGCGGACTGAAGAATCAAGAGGGTATCAGTCCTATGCAAGAGGACTTTAGCTATTAGACAGGGGTTTTCAACCCCTGGCGGACTAATAGACAAAACACCCGATATCTGCTTAATGAAAAGCACTCGGAAAAGCTTCCCAAACTCGATCGACAAAATCTCTAAGTTGCCGAGATGCGATCGCACCATCCTTTTTTTCAGCATCCAGAGAGTGCAACTCAGTCAACAGTGAAATTACCTCAGTATCAAAAGCCTCCCGAAACAAGCTCAGCGGCCAAAGCAAATCAGCACCATCCCGCAAGTCGGATAAAGTGTATTCGGCCGATAAATCCTTCCCCGACGCCGATACAACTAACATTAAAGGGCGCACCCAACAAATTTGACGTGCCTCAACCACTTGAATTACCTCGGAATGCAGGCACGCATCTCCACATTCTAAACTGACAATTTGACCCGGCTTAAAGTTCAAAGCACAATCCATTAATGCTCACACTTAATACAGACATAACAAAGCAGCGAAATAAGTGCTGCATCTCTCCACAGCACCGGAAAACATTATATCATAATTCCTTCTTCCTTCTTCCTCCTTCCTCCTTCCTCCTTCCTCCTCCCTTCTTCCTTCTATCCTTTACATCCGTTACAGAATCCGTTGCCGAACTTCCTTCTTCCTTCTATCCTTTACATCCGTTACATCCGTTACAGAATCCGTTGCCGAACTTCTTCCTTCTTCTCAACTTTCATCAAGCTTTTTAAGATCCATTTCGAGCTGGGCACTCAACAATCGTGCTTCTTTTTTACCACCGCCGCCATTGGCATAATCCGCCACGGAAATCGGAACACCGATCGCAATTTTTACGTGACAACCCCATTGAGGAATGCGCGGGCGATAGCGGATACTCATCGGTACAATTTTCACGCCCAAACCCGGTTTGCTCAACTCTGCTTGCATTGCCAAACGCGCCAATCCAGGCTTAATCGGGTGAACTTCGCCATCCTGAAAAATGCCGCCTTCGGGAAAAATCACCAACATTTCTTTGTCGAGGAGTAGTTCCACCCCATAACGGAGACTGCCAATTGCCGGATGCTTGAGATCCACAGCAAACCCCCCCAAATGTCTGATGAACCAACCTTGCAGTCCTTTCACTTCATCAGCAGTTACCATAAACCGCAAATCGCGTCCAGTCACCATCTGTCCCGTTGAATAGGGCATCATCAGGGCATCCCACCGGGAGCGGTGCGTAGGGGCTAAGATGACAGGCCCGTCTTTCGGCAAGTGTTCCTGTCCGGTTATCTCAATCTTGCCAAAATGAAACGGTAGGACAACATAGTGACCTAGCGGATAAAGCAAGGAGGTTAACCAAGGAGAAACGCGAGAGGTATTAGATGCTACCTTGGCAGGCATGGGCTTCACTAGAGATGATTTACTGGACTCAACGGCGATCGTGGCGGTGTGGCGCATAGCAATTAAGCTGCCTTATCGAAATATAAAGTCTAAAGTAAGTTGTTGGACAAATCTTTAGTTTTTGGCTCAGGACAGTTTTGCTATTGGCCTTGTGCCGATCGAGCGATCGCGCCCGCAAGAGATAATCTGTCACAGGTAAAACCTCAGCCAACCGGACAGCACTAATGCAGAGCAGTCGGCCGCCTGGAAAGCTTGATCGGGCAATTACGGATCTATTATTTCAGTTAAAGGATCAATTTCAATTAAACATCGCCCCGAAGAGAGTAAAAAATTTTACCGGTTAATTTTTCCGGCGTGCTTCAAACCAAGAAAGCAACTGCTCGCGGCAAACAGACTCCATAATACCGCCGAGCACCTCTAAGCGGTGACACGAATGCGCGCTATCGGGAATATTAGCAGCAGTCCGAATCGTGCCAGTTTTCGGGTCATCTGCTCCGTATACCAGCAGACGAATCCGAGCTTGGACGATCGCACCCGCGCACATCGGGCAAGGTTCCAGCGTTACGTAGAGCGTACATTGGTTAAGATGCCAGTCTTGCAAAACTTTGCCGGCCGCCCGCAAAGCCAAGATTTCAGCGTGAGCAGTCGGATCGCAGTCTCGCTCTCGCCGATTTTGCGCTTCGGCAATCAATTTGCCAGTACCGTCAACAATGGCAGCACCCACGGGTACTTCACCGGCATCACCGGCTGCTTGCGCCAATTCCACAGCCCTACTCATCCAGCGTTTGTGAATAAAATAAGTAGTCTCACTAATAGACAACGGCTCAGCTTTATAATTCACGTCATACCTAAGTTACAGAAAAACTTAAGATCGATATAGAAAGTTACATTACAGCTTAATCGAGAGTCTTTAATTATGGACACCACTACGATTACCACTGAAATTGTTGAGCTGTTGTGCCGCATTAGTCGGCAAAAGCTGCGCGAACAAGATATCACTCCTTTGGTAGTGTTTCTGACGGCTCTGATTTCCATCCTGCGCGGAGTGATGATTATTGACAGGACGATCGCAGTTGAAGAAGAAGAACGGCTGCAAAAGACTCTCAAAGCCTTTGCCAGCGGCGACCGCGATCGGATAGAACTAATTCAGCGCCTTGTCAAAGGAGTCTCCAAACAGCAGGTTTACTTCAACCCCACGGAATTGCTAACCCTGACAGCTTTGTTCTCAGAATCAGAAAAACTGTTGCTCATCGGTTCCGGCTACGAAATGTCAGCGGCCGACGGACACATCGACCTGCGGGAGCAAATGTACTTACAGTCGATCGCAAATCGGCTCGGCCTCGACTCCAGACACATTGCAGTCATAGACACTTTATTTACTAAAGAAGGAACCCTCGACTCAGAAGCTTTTGCCGAAGTTAAAGCTTTACTCGATCCCAGCGAATTCGAGTCCCGCGATCCGGTATTTGGCAAAGCGGCAAAGCACTTACTGAGTATTTTACTCCGCAAATAGTCCAGCGTATATAAATTTTGGGGCAGTAAAAGTAGTGACAGAGAAGTTCGAGGATTTGACGCTGTGTCCATTTGAGATGGGAATTGAGCGCTCTTACCCTCCAAAACCGGGTTGTTTAACCCCTACCAAGAGTGCGGCACGGAGTATGTTGGTGAAAAACCAGGTTTCTGCCTCAGTCCCGCTTTATTTTTTTTGCCAGAGTCGATCGACCCTTGTATCCCATTGAACCGAATCCCTCTAAAATCTAAAAGCGACTTGTCGCTGCCTTGATTGACTCAGCTCCATCTCCAATCTCAAATTGATTGATTATGCAAATTGAATGGCAAACCGCCAAAACCTACGAAGACATTCTCTATCACAAAAGCGGCGGCACCGCCAAAATTACCATCAATCGACCTCACAAACGGAACGCTTTCCGTCCCAAAACCGTGCTGGAACTGTGTGATGCCTTTACTGATGCCCGCGAAGACACCAAAATCGGCGTTGTCCTTTTCACCGGTGCGGGGCCTCATACAGACGGCAAATACGCCTTTTGCGCCGGCGGCGACCAAAGCGTGCGGGGTTCGGCGGGATATGTAGACGAAGGTGGCGTACCCCGGTTGAACGTGCTCGACTTGCAGAAATTGATTCGCTCTATGCCCAAAGTAGTAATTGCTTTAGTTGCAGGCTACGCAATTGGAGGGGGTCACGTTCTGCACTTAATTTGCGACTTGACGATCGCTGCTGACAATGCTATTTTCGGACAGACCGGCCCAAAAGTCGGCAGTTTCGACGGTGGTTTCGGAGCTAGCTATCTCGCCAGAGTAGTCGGCCAGAAAAAAGCCAGAGAAATTTGGTTTTTGTGTCGCCAGTACAGCGCGCAGCAAGCCCTAGAAATGGGTTTAGTCAACTGCGTCGTGCCCGTCGAACAACTAGAAATAGAAGGGATTCAGTGGGCTGCGGAAATTCTCGAAAAAAGTCCGATCGCGATTCGCTGCTTGAAATCCGCTTTTAATGCCGACTGCGACGGTCAAGCCGGTTTGCAAGAACTGGCGGGAAATGCCACTTTGCTGTACTATATGACGCAGGAAGGCGCCGAAGGCAAACAAGCCTTTTTAGAAAAACGGCAACCTGATTTTAGTCAATATCCTTGGCTGCCATAGCTGGATGGAGAAATCAGTTTTTTTTATGCGCTCATATTAAAGTAGATGCTGCTGAGTTTTATGAGTTAGTAAAGCCAAATGCACGCGATCGTCCAAAAGTGTCAGTATGGATACCAGTTCCCAAAAAGAATGAAACTGCTTTGCCAGATCCAAACCATGATAGTCATCAGTGATTCCCCAATCGAAAATTGACAATCGAAAATGGTATGAGCTGTCCTGCTGCAGACTAACTAGACCGAGAATGCTGCAGCGGATTTTTCGGTTAAGGTTGTGCCTGTAAGCTGGCCGGCATGGCGATCGGAAAGAGTGACGGTGGCATCCTGCAGCGTCAGAGTCGATTCTTGCCACAGTCCAATTTCTTCTATGTTTTCCCAAGATGACCTAAAAGGCGAAACCGCTAAAGCACAAGCTTTCCACTGACTTTGAACCGGGCCGCCTAGTAAAGCGCAAACACCCCCGCGTCTGCCTTCAGGGGTATAGTGACGGCAGTGACCACAAGCTGAAGTTAAAGGTGAAGTTAAGGAGGTTTGCATAAAAGTTCTTAGGGAAATCATTTTCATCTCTAATTCTCCCTTGCAGAGCTAGTCTGCCTTAGAGCATCCCAACCTTTATGCTGTCTGGGTTGTAGCGATCCCCGGAGCATAATTAAATTTTATAATTTATTTATAATCTCGTTATATATAGAAACAATTAGCTCGGTCGTTGCTCATTGTATAGGTAAAAACACAGGTTAAAAGTTTATAAAGCCGTTAGGGATCAAGAAAAAGTACAAATGCCCAACCAGTATGAGAGGTTACAAATAAGCGGTAGCTGAGAATACAAAAATTGGCTGAGAGTGTCGGTAAGCAGCGTCCGGGAAACAGCAACAATTGAGTTTTCCACTGAAAATGAAAAATAGCTGCCGGCGAGCGAGCCCCTGTTGCATTGACGCCAAAAGTAGCTAATCATAAAATAGGCAAGTTTTCAACCTTCATGTTTATCTCTACAATCAACATATTAAAATTAATTCAGAGGCGGTAGGAGTTTTGCTAATGAGTAAGCGTTCTTCGGTTGAATCCCCAAATCATCAATCCTCTTCAACCCCAATCAACCCTGCTTTGCAAGCAGTCCTGGGGAGTCTAGATGTAAACCTAGAAGCAGAACTGACAACATACAGAAGGCACAGGAGGCGCGCCGAACAGTGGGTGTCGCCCTCAGTTCGTACCGGCAAGCAAACAGCCACAACCGAGCAACAGCTAGCCCAAAATTTGGCGCAGGAGACTGCGGAGGAAACCCAGCAGCCGCTATCGCTGCCCCTATCCCTTGCCGGCACTCAGGGCGATGCCCCGCTAGCCACTACCAGGGGTGGCACAAAATTATCTAGCAGTGCCTTGGCACCCAACAAGTATCTCGAATCAAGCGAAAAACTGATCGAAAGTTTGGACGAGTCAAAAGCTGAGCCTACTGTAGAACGCAGTTTAGCCGCCAGTTTGTTAACTCCGTTGGGACTGAGTTCGATGCTGCTGTTTTTGTTGTCGTGCACAGCTTTGGGCTACGCAGTCATGTACCCGTCAAATCTAGTTAAGATGGCCGGCCTGAACCGTTTGCTCGCACGCACCTCACCCTCTCCCGACAGTCCCGCCTCTACTTCCCCCTCAGATACCAGCACCAAGGAACTGCCGAAAGCTCCAAATCTGGTATCCAAAGAATTTGTCGAGCTAGATTTGAGCACTCTCAGCAATGTCCAGCCGACAGTCAGCCCGATTCCTTCCCCGTCACCAAAAGCATCAATCCCCCCAACTCCGCCAGCGCCTCCGGGCCCCAGCGCGGCTGTGCCGATTCCCACAGAAGACGGCAACCCGGCCAGAGGCAGGGAACAAGGACTCAACAATCTGAGCACGGCTTTGCTTCCCACTCCCAGCCCCAGCGCCGCCCAGCCTGTGCCGACACTGCCGACACTGCCTCCAACACCCTCCCCAGCCCAGCCAGCCGCCACATCCCCGGCGACAGCATCCCCAGCGACAGCATCCCCAGCCGCCGCATCCCCGGCGACAGCATCCCCAGCCGCCACACCCCCGCTGGGAAGGCCTGCACGGGCCGCCGACGGTTTCTATTACGTTGTCACCGATTACACAGACGAAAAATCGCTGCAGCAAGCCAGAACCGCAGTTCCCGATGCCTACGTGCGGAACTTCTCAAAGGGTGTCAAGATCCAAATGGGGGCTTTGAACGATGCTGCCTCAGCAGAACGTTTGGTGAAAGAACTCCAAGAAAAAGGGGTGAAGCCACAATACTATCAACCATAAATTAGGCAAAGACAATTAAACTAATGATCGGGGAGTAGGTTGGGCCGAGGCACGAACCCTCGGTTTCGCTTCACCCAACATTTGCTCAGTTTTGATGGGTAATGCTCGCGCCCTACCCATCCTAAAAATAATCATGACGACCTAACTTAGAGGGAATTAAAATTTCACAATTAAAAATTAAAAAGACGATTGAGGAGTTTTCATTTTTAGTTTTTAATTCTGCTTTCTCTGTCTTAATTCTAAAGTTGAAAATCGGGAGACTGGCAAAATGGGATTATTCGATCGCCTATGGCGAGTGATTCGAGCCAATATTAACAGTTTGGTCGGGGCGGCAGAAGACCCAGAAAAAATTCTGGAACAGGCTGTAATGGATATGCAGGAAGATTTAGTGCAGCTCAGACAAGCTGTGGCAGGAGCGATTGCAGCTCAAAAACGCACTGAACGCCAGTGCTCCCAAGCTGAGTCTACAGCAGCAGAATGGCATCAGCGGGCGCAGCTAGCTTTGCAAAAAGGCGAGGAAAATTTGGCGCGGGAAGCTCTGACGCGCAAGAAATCTTATCAAGAAACGGCAACGGCGATGAAAGCCACTCTCGGACAACAGAACGCTGTTGTGAGTAAACTTAAAGAAAATATGCGGGCGCTCGAAAGTAAAATTTCCGAGGCAAAATCTAAAAAAGATATGTACATTGCCCGAGCTCGATCGGCCGCATCGTCGGAAAGGCTGCAAGAAATGATGGGCAATCTCAGTACCGGCAGCACTTTGAGCGCGTTTGAACGGATGGAAGAGAAAGTCATGGAGCTAGAAGCTCGCTCCGAAGCAATCGCAGAACTCGGAACTAATGATTTAGAAAAGAAGTTTCTCTCTCTCGAAGGTGCCGACGATGTGGATACCGAGTTGGCGGCGATGAAAGCACAAATGCTTCCGGGCAAGAATACACCCAAATTGCCGTCGGGCGAGCCGCCCGCATCCTGAACCCCAGGCAAGAGAACAAGAGTCGGGACGAGCAAAAACTTCTCAACAGCCTAGCTAGAGATGGCTCGAAGCCTGTTGGGGAATTCCCGGATCGAAGTTAAACTCAATAGATAGGTGCATGAATAAGCTTGCCTGCATCACATTACTCGATCGCTTTAAACTGGATTTATCTGTCTGCAAAAATTGCCAAAAACTAAATCGCACTAAAAATCTGACAAGAGTGAATTTCACAACTGCGGGCTAGGGCTATCAAGCCTGCTTTCCGCCTACTTCGTACACCTCACCCAGGAAAAATAGCATTATGGGATTATTTGACCGCATTAGCCGAGTCGTCAAAGCCAATCTTAACGATCTGGTCAACAAAGCTGAAGACCCGGAAAAGATTTTAGAACAGTCTGTTACGGATATGCAGGAAGACTTGGTGCAGTTGCGTCAGGCCGTTGCCAGCGCGATCGCCACTCAAAAGCGCACCCAGACTCAGTACAATCAAGCTGAATCTCAGTCTAACCAGTGGCAGCAGCGCGCTCAGCTAGCCCTGCAAAAAGGAGACGAGACTTTGGCGCGGGAAGCGCTGGTTCGCAAAAAGTCTCACGCTGAAACGGCGGCTACGCTCAAAGCCAGTCTGGATCAGCAATCGGCTCAGGTGGAAAGTCTCAAGCGCAACTTGATCGGTTTGGAGAGCAAAATTTCCGAAGCTAAGACTAAGAAGGATATGCTCAAAGCGAGGATATCCGCTGCTAAAGCTCAGGAACAGCTCAACAATACCATTGGCACCTTGAATACTGGCAGTTCAATGGCGGCTTTTGATCGCATGGAAGAAAAAGTTTTGCAGATTGAAGCTCGCGCGGGGGCTTCTGCAGAACTCGCCGCCGGCGGCAGCAATTTAGAGGAACAGTTCCGCTTGCTCGAAAGCGGCGGTGATGTTGACGACGAGTTGGCTCAGATGAAAGCTCAACTGACCGGGGGTTCTGTGTCTCAAGGTCAATTGCCGGCAGCGGGTAAAACAGCAGCAGCTAGTAACTCGGAGTCGAGTCCGGTGATTGACGCTGAGTTGGAAGAATTGCGATCGCAGCTCAATAAAATGTAGTAATCTCTATCAAAATTTACCTATTTCTCCGATCGCAGGTTTGATAAAATTCTCCGCCGACCTACAGGGCTACCTTGGGAGGTCGGAGTTTTTTTTAGTAATTGTTTATTACACAAAGTATGGCTTTTGTCAACTATCTTTATATTTATTTAAGGAATTAAGTGTTTAAAAAGTGATAGAGTAATTTTATTCCTTGCAAGAGGGCTAGCTTGGGAGGTCAATCGATTTTAGATTTTAGATTTTAGATTTTAGATTAAAGAATTGAAGCATTGGCCCCACGGATAAATTCCGGGGGCAAGTTTCATCGGATACAGGTTTTTTATTTCTGGGTCCTGAGTCTGCTTTCGGAATGAATCCGGGGGCTTGTATCCTGGATGCTTTCGGTCGGAGTGTTTTTAGTAATTGTTAACTACACAAACTAGAGTTGCTGTCAACTATCTTTATATTGAGTTAAGGAATTAATTGTTTAAAAAGTGATAGAGTAATTTTATTCCTTGCAATTGCGCCGGCCTCGCCCGCTCGTAAGTGTAAATAACTATCAAATATGGCTAATCTCTCATGCCCGTGCAATTTTCTAGAGGCTTTTGTAAAATCAAGTTTTTCAAGGCATTAGCACTTGGTTTTTCAATTGCAGCTATTGGCCCCGCACTGCTATCAGCTCTAAGTGTTGGCGAGTCGATGGTTGCTACCGACTCAGGGGTGCAAGCGCCAATTGTGCATGAGAATTTACCGTCCCAATTCAAACTAAATCAAGAAACAGCAGACGATCGCGATCGGCTTCGTGATTTATACTCGGGTTCAGAATTAGATAGAGGCAGTCAAGAGCAAGAAAATAGCATCCCGGAGTTTGATCAAACGACCCAAAGTGAGGCCCCAGAAACTCTCCCTCAATTGCCAAACCGAGGAGAAAACAGACAAGAATTTCCCATTCCCAACCCGCGGCCGCAAAATCCGGCTCCCCTCCCATAACCCGCGCCACCAAAGCCCTTTAAATTTGGGGGCTTGAGGATTTTAGATTTGAGATTTGGGATTGATTCCACGGATAAATCACGTGCCGGATACCACCTTTGAAATTCGCTTGTCAACTGCAGTACGTGCGGTTGTGGGTTCCTGAGAGGCTGCTGCGGGTGCGATCGGATGTGGAATTGGCTGGGGCAGAGCTTTTGCCGATCGAACAATTCGGTATAGGAGATCAGACACATTGCGGGGCTACCGTCAGGATGGCTTGCTGGCCGATAGCGGGATTTTTGATTCAGCCGAGTTGCGGTATCCGATGCAAGCGCACCCCCGACAACCAAGGAGTTTTGCAGGTGACGCCGTTTGTGGATTTTGGCAATGTTTGGAATCCCAGGGAAAGCGCGGTTTTGGAAGCGAATACTTTGCTGTCAGCCCGATTGCGGCTGCGGTGACTGTACGGCGAAAGGTGGAATGCTCGCGGAGGCTGGGGAATTCCTTTGATTGATATTAAGTCGAGCAACAGGAGTTTACAAGAGTGCGGGCTGTATTTTTCTGTATAATTCAAACCTTTTTAGGAAAAGAGTCGTTTTGCCCTTGGCGGAACTGAGCAATTCCGCTATATAGTAATAAGTATCATTTGGCACTCCTCTGTAGCTGCCAAGAGTGCATTTTACGGATAATCTTTAAATTAAACTATGTCTAAGGTGCGGTTGCTGCTTTTAAGTTCTTTTGCTTCCGGTTTTGGGCTTTGCTCAATCATTTTGGCGATGTTTACGATGACTTCCAGGCTGTCGTTTACGTCTTTCTTTACCTTTGTTTTAACTTTGGTGTTTTTTGGAATTAATCTGCTTTTTGCTTTGCATTATTATACATCGCTTACTAAGCAATTGAGTGTTAAAAATAAAAGGAAAGCGAGAATTTAGCGGTTGTGAAGCAGAAGCGGAAAAAGGCATGGAGAGTTTTTTCTGGAATTTGAAGGGAATCCAGAAAACGCCTCTGGGTTAGGAAAACTATCTAGCTGTAAGCCATAATTATTTAAGGTCTAATTATTTAGGAGGTGCGATCGTGGTTATAACTCAAACCAACCCGCCAAATCTTCCAGATGCGACAAAGACTCGCTTTACTCCAGATGAATACCGGGCGATCGAGGAAACTGCTGAAGAACGTCACGAATACTGTAACGGAGAGATTGTCGCTATGCCAGGAGGTTCCCCCGCTCACAGCCGTATTGCCGTAGACATTACGACTTTTCTTAACGTGGCTCTGCGAGACACAAATTTTCAAACCTACAACGGAGACTTACGAATTTGGATTCCTAGCTTCAATCATGGAACTTATCCCGATGTTATGGTAATTGACGGCGAACCGGAATTCAATGGCGATCGCACGGATGAAATTCTCAATCCTTTACTGATTGTCGAGGTTCTTTCCCCCTCTACTGAAGGCTACGATCGAGGTGAAAAGTTCAGAAAATATCGCTCTCTTGCTAGTTTTTGTGAATATTTGCTGGTTAGTCAAGCTGAACCCTATATTGAGCAATATTATAATGGCGATCGCCCAAGTAGCGATCGCTGGCAATGGCAAGTTTGCGATCGGCTCGATCGGGCGATCGTCCTGCACAGTTTAAATATAGAACTTCCGATGTCTGAAGTCTACCGCAGGATTAATTTTTAAGGGCGATTTTTTCGACTTTGAAATGGATGGTGTTTAACTAGAAATATAATTTTAGGAGAAAGCTATGGCTACTCTAATTCAAAACCCAAGGTCAAACCTAACTGAAAACCAAGTTGAAACACCAGCAGATAAAAAAATCTGGACTGATGCCGAATTCATGGCACTAAACCGAGATGGACACCGCTATGAAATTGTGAATGGAGAACTAATTGACATGGGAAATTCTGGTGCGAAACACGGCTATGTTTGCAGTATATTGATGATTTTTCTCGGTGGTTATGTCCACATTCAAAAGCTAGGCGCGATGTTCGACTCCAGCACTGCTTTTAAGATGAAATCAGGAAATAAGCGATCGCCCGATGTTTCCTTCATGGCAAAAGAACGCCTGCAAGGGCTAGATGAGCTCCCGGATGGCTTCCTAGAAGGTGCGCCGGATCTTGCCGTAGAAATCCTTTCTCCTAGCAATACAGTGGCAGAAATTCACGACAAAATCGTAGAATATTTTGAAAATGGGGCGCGTTTAGTCTGGGTGATTCATCCTAAAGAACAGTATGTGTTAGTTTATCGATCGTCCCAAGAACCCGATCGCCTGCTTAAGTCCGTTAACTCCCTCGATGGGGAAGAAATCGTCCCCGGCTTTACTCTTCCGGTTGCGGAGTTATTTCAAAAACTGGCTTTTTAATGAAAGTGCGATCGGACTGTGAAAAATTGCGAGTATTATTGATAATTTAACTTAGGCAATTAGTAAGACCGAATCCAAAAATTGCGGATAATCAGATATTAATATAAAGATAACTTCTAGGAAGCGATAAGCATGACAAACATATCTAACGACAAAACAGCTATCATCCGTACAGAAAGAGGACTGACGATCGCAGGTACGCGCATCACTATCTACGACATCATGGACTATGTGACGGATCAATATCCGCCTAAGTTTATCAGGGGATTGTTTGACCTTACAGAGGAACAAATTAATGGGGCTTTAGCTTATATTGAGGCAAATCGCGCTGATGTTGAAGCTGAGTATCAAATGGTTCTTAAGGAAGCTGAAGAACTGCGGCTGTCCTACGAAGAAAAAAATCGCGATCTGATTGCTAGAATTGCCGCGCAACCACCCAAACCAGGAACGGAAGCTGCATGGGAAAAGCTTCGATAGGCTAAGGCGAAGTTTAAGTCTAAGCTATAGTTTTTCATACTAAAGCATCATAGAGTTAATGTATCATAAAATCATTAAATACTATGATCGATATAGTGTTTTAAAAGTGATACCCATGTTAAAAGAATTAAAAACCATTACTCTGGCAACTTTTCTGGTATTAGGAACAGCTAAACTGGGTTCTACTGCACCTCTCCCAAGTCCTAATAATCAAGGGGATTATATAGGAAGAACTTATCATACTTATTGGGAAGTAGTAGACTCAGACCCAAAGGGGTTAAATTGTCGCATGAATTCTTCTTTTGAAGAATTTATGCGTGTTGACAACCGCACTCCATTTGATGTTTTTAATTGGTCTGTAGTTGGTGTTTTAAAACAGGGACAACGTTTTGAAAGCTTTCCTGGTAATGCTGGTGTTACTTTCCGGGATACCAGGGGTTTACCTTGGCTTTTTGTAGGAAAAAGCTACGCTGCCGATGCGGCGCAAGGTTGTTTTATTCGCGCTAATAGTCAATTTGTCAAACCAGTACAGATGTCACCAACCCGCGTACAACCCCAAACGAGTCAACCCCTTACAAGTTCCACAGCACTACCGATGAAGCTTGGTTTTGACGAAGGATTTGGATCGATTGTAGTACCAGAAAGCGATACCACAGCATCGGCCTATGGAGGACGCTTAAGGCGATATGATGTTCACATTGCTAAAATGTTTGAAGTCACTCACTTTATGTGTCAGGAGGGGACTTTAACTCCCGGTATTACATGGAATTACGAGGCGGGAGGTGGCAGGATTAATATGGGAAGTTTTGAAATAACCTGCCGACTTGCTAATCAAATAGCTAGTGCCTATGGTTTAGGTAAGTCGGAACCTACGAATGTGACTTTTTCGGCTGGTGAAGTCGGTCGCCCTGCTGTCAGAAGTTTCAACATTCCCATCCTAGATATTACAGGTGATAAAGTACCACGCTGGATAACTTTTGTGCAGGGATTTCAGCCAGTGAGGAGGTAGGGGGATTTGTAAGATGTAGGGTGTGTCATAAGTAAAATTACTCTTTCATCTAAAATTAATCTCAATTTGACGCACCCTATTACTAACTAAAGGATTTAGAGGTGAATTCAAAACCATTAAATTATTTGAAAAGTGCTGTATTTCCCCTGACATACGCTAAAGTTGCTAATTAAACGACATTCACTTGGTTGAATGTGGTGAGGATCTGATCAATTTAAATTTGGGTTGATGATCGATAATTATTGAACTTCTTGATCTCTCTGGTATGACCAAATAGCAATTAATCCGAATACGCCCAAACTCCAAATCAGCCACAGCAAGTGTAGAAATATCTGATTATTATAAGGAGGCACTTTTGCTGCCCAAAATACCAGCTCTCGATAATGGTAAAACGGCGATAAGGCCATCAAATTCTGTACAATTTTTGATTCAGAAATGGGAATTTGTCCACAGGTTAGAGGAACAACAATTAATGACAAGCTAAGGATAGAATCAGCGCTTCTGGGGTCGATCAAATATCCCATTGCTAGACCAAGAATTGCGAAGGGGATAATACCCAGAATTAGGCAGATGAAGATAACTAGCCAGGAACTGGCATCGCCTGTTATTTCCAGTTGCCAGGTTGCCAGTACAAAAATTAGTAAGAGGCTGATGGTACAAAGTAGGAGGGCTGTCCCTATCTTTGCTACTATGTATGCGATTGGGGGTAAAGGTGTCGTCCTCAACAATTTCAGCCATCCTTCAGAGCGCTCAACAGCAATTCGTTTGCCGATACGCTCAATCACAATTGTAAACAAGATAAGTCCCGAAATATAAATTATAGCTTGTCTTTCAAAATCTTCTGTTATATCAGGTATAAATTGCAATAGGGGGACAAAAGCTACTAAGCTGAGAGTGGCAAGAAGAAACACAGGAGTCCGAAGAAATTGTAGTATTTCAAAGAAAAGCTGGTTTTTGATAATCGCCAAAATGTTTTGATTAAAAGGCTCTGATTTATTAATGACTGGTTCAGGTGCGGCAACAGCATCTAATTTTTCTTCTGATTTAGCTGCCATCCGAAACTCTTCAACTAATTGGCTTTTGTCAGAAGATTCAGAGAGTTTTTCCAGTGTAATGTACCGAGTAGCCAAAGTATCCAGTTCATCGGAGTCCGATTTATTGTTTGTCACCATCAAAATGGTAATTCCCTGTTGGCGACAAAGTTTTATTTGCTTCCAGAATTCTTCATAACCTTTATCATCTAAATTCCTCGTTGGCTCGTCAAGGATGAGAAGTCGAGGATTTCCTGCCAAAGCGAGAGCAAAGTAGAGTCGCTGCTTTTGCCCCCCAGATAAATCAGTCGCCCAAGCATCTTCCTTGTATGTGAGATTAACTTTATTCATGAGCTCTTCCCTTGAAAGAGGGTTGGGGTAGTAGCTTCGCAGTAGATCAACTAATTCTTTAACTTTGACTTTTCGGGGAACTTGAGTGTCTTGCAAAACTACGCCCAAGCCGATTTTAGAAAAAGAGTTATCTGGAGGAAGTCCCATAAGTTGAATTTGTCCACCACTAGGTCTTAATAACCCTAGAATTAAATTAAGTAATGTAGATTTCCCAACTCCATTTTTACCGCGCAGAACAATAAAATCATTTTCCTTTACAGTTAGATTGATATCCTTAAGGATTTGATTAGCGCCAAACCCTTTGTAGAATGATTTCGATACATTATCAACTTCAACTAAATTCATATTTGGGAAGTAATTAATTTTATTCTCACAAACTAATGGAGTGAAATTTGCATCAAAAGCCAAATTCCCATTGCCACAGCAACAGCAGGAACAAGCGCGACACCAAGCACATTAGTGAGGATCATTAGAGTTGCTGCCCCCCCTAAAAATCCCCAGAAATTAGTAGCTAGAGATGTCGTCGTAGTATTCGCCGTAGTACAAGTGCTAAAGAAGCAAAATTCGCTTCCTTTAGTTAAAAGAAAAAATGTACACGCAGTAGCAACTACTACAATTCCCAGAACAGCCCATCTACCTGCTGCAAGTTCCCATCCTGAAAATCTTAGTGAGAACGATGCGGGTTCTAGGCTATTTGAATTCTGCTGAAGTTGCCCTGTAGGAGAAGGAAGAACTTGCGAATCAGTATTTAAGGGAGTATGTGCTAGGTTAGAAGGCTGTTGAGATTCATTAGAAACAGGTTCCATTTTTAGTAAATCGCTCCTTAAAGAAAGTCATGGTGAACAAGTTTGATCAGGCTTTGATTTAGCTTTCTAAGGAGAAAGCGCTGTTCTGATAGCTAACCACAGAGCAATACCAATTCCTACGGTAACAACTAAAGGTGCATTAGCGATGGCTGCACCAGTTGCAAAAGCAATTCCAATACTTGCTCCACTAAGATCGGGATGTTCTTTTGAAGATTCTACGATTTGTTTCAATGATTGCTGAATCGGATTCTCCGATGGCTTTGGCGGTGGATTATCATCAATGTCAGTAATGATTGGTTGGCATTTTGGTATCAACTCCTTAGACCAATGAATCATAGGATCACAGGAATTTTGAACCTGCAAAGTTTCCGCAATTAGGAGAGGTGTCCATAGCAAGAAACATATTAAGAGAATAGCTTGAAAACGATGGCTGCCCCATTTTTCAAGCCAAGGTTGGTAAAAATTTCTAATAACTTCCATGATAGTAGAGCTTCTATTTAGAGGACTTACACAAGTGTCATCCATAACTTCGTCAGATGCACCCTACGGTATGTACTAATTTATAGTTTGCAACATTTAGCGGAAATATAAAAACTAAAATGGTAGGATTTAGTACCCAAATTTTCTAACCATCTTGAACCAATTTAGTGGAATTTGGTACAATCCAGTTGACAAAGTAGGATTGGGTAGAATATAGTACACCAAACCTCCCTCAACCCTGACTCATGAATGCTGAAGATGTTGTACAATGGGCTGATAACTTAATTTTTGAGCGTACCGGAGACAATCTCACACCCCTAGAGGAAGCAATACTAACGGGTGTTTGGCAAAGACAGAAATATCCTCAAATAGCTAAAGAGTTTAATTGCAGTCAATCTCACGTTAAAAAAGAAGCCGCTAAATTATGGGAAAAACTGGGTGAGGAATTAGGAGAAGACCTCAATAAATTTAATTTTCGTTCTAAGTTAGAAAAAAAATATACTATTTCTCAAGTTTCTAATTTTGTTCGATGTGTAAAAGGAAATATTAATATTTGTAATGAATTTGTACAAACTATTGAAGATACAAAAACCCGATCGCCCTCACCCCCTGAATCTCCCCAAAATCAAGCCCGATCGCCCATAATCGATTTAACAGACGCACCCGAACTCCGTTACTTTTACGATCGCACCTCAGAACTCTCCACCCTCAAACAATGGATTTTACAAGCCCACACCCGCTTGATTACCGTCTACGGCTTAAGTGGAATTGGCAAAAGTGCGATCGCCCTCAAACTCATCGAACAAACTCAAACCGAATTTGATTATATTATTTGGTTAAGTCTCGCTGACACACCCACACTTTCAACCCTCCAAACCGAACTCAAGCAATTTTTTGGGCGATCGCCACAACCCCCATTACCCACAGTCATAGATTATTTTCGATCTTCTCGCTGTTTAGTAATCCTTGATGACGTACAAAATATTTTTAAACGCAGTCAATTAGCAGGTCAATATTTAGCAGGGTATGAAGATTATGGCAAATTTTTAAAACAAATTGCCACATCCTCTCATCAAAGTTGTTTAATCCTCCTCAGTTGGGAAAAACCCAGAGAAATTACTGCCTTAGAAGCAGTAAACCTCTCGACGCAAACCTTAAACCTCAAAGGGTTAGGAGAACAAGCAGCAGAAATTCTCAGAGAAAAAGAATTAGCAGATGAGGAAAAATGGTCAGACTTGATCGACCTTTATCAAGGACATCCTTCCTGGCTAAATATCATCGCTGCTACAATTTTGGAATTATTTAACGGTAGCGTTTCGCTATTTTTAGCAGATGGAACAGCAGATTTATTTGTAGGTGACTTAGAACCCCTTTTAGAATCTCATCTAGAGCGTTTATCAGACTCAGAAAAAAAGGCGTTATACTGGTTAGCCAGTCAAAATGAAGCTGTAGATATTTCACGACAACCTGCTGATAGTGAGTTATCCCAATCAGAATTTTGGCAAGCCATACAATCTTTAGGCCGACGCAGCTTATTGGAAAAAGTGTTAGTAGGAACGCGATCGCTCTTTTTCCTCAATCCCGTATTCAAAGCATACATTCAGTGCAAGTTAAATCTTATATAAACTCTGGGTAATTTCACCCGATCGCAACGCAATTAAACCACAGAATTACTCTTTTCTATTCTACAACGATCGCATAAAAGCATTCACCGCATCATATTGGTCGGCCATCCGCGAATAAAACTCGATCGATCGCAAATCCAACTCCGGCAACAATTCGCTCTTACTGACCAACTCATATCCCGTAGAGCGCAAACAATGAACCGAAATTACCCCATCCTCCCAAAACCAAACCTCCTGCACACCCACCCGACGATAGATTTCCAGCCTATCAATTCCACCACTCTTCACTGTCACAAGGAAGATGTTACCAAAGAACCGTGCATTGCAGAGAACAAAGAACCACCGAAGACACCAGCAACTCCCAACATAGCGACAGTTAAACTGATGAGGGTTATTAGCAAAGCTGATGTAAGGAGAGACAGGGGCGAAAAAAGTCGATCGTTGCTAAGTCGATCGAGATAACAGCTTAATTATGCCCGCACCAACTCCAACCGATATCGGTACAAAGCCACAGGATGCCCCCCAGCCGCAAAATAATCCGGGTCTTGCGGCGACAAATAAATCGCTGTCACCTGATCCGCCTCAATTCTTTTACTCGCAGAATCGCCATTTTCTCCGCCTCTAACAACTCGATAAGCCGTTGTAGTTTCCACCTCGTTTAAATAAATATCAGACTCTCCCCGAAAAATCTGCTGAGAAATCTCTGTAGACACAAACTCGCGAGGATTCGGCGTTTCAGTGCCGCGACTGGTAACAATCGATATTAATTGGCGTTCCCCTTTCAAAACAGTAATTTGGCGGTTGGGATTTGTCGGATCGACTTTCACCGAAAGTACGCCACCATCGCCTAAATAAGCCTTGGCAATATTCAAACCGTTAAAAGTGCGATCGGCTACAATCTTTTGAGCATTTTTAAATGTATAATTAGAAATTAAGCCAAGAGTTTTTTCAGGTTGAAATCGCACTTTAAATAATACCGGCCGCTGCAAATACTGGCGGTTGCTTTCAAACCCTGGCGTCACAATATTTGGCGCTAAAGGAGCGGCTAAATCTACCAAAGTGCTAGCAACATTCCAATTCCCCGCCATCCAGTCGGGATATACCAAATCTCCCTTAGCTACAGCGATAGGAGGCTTGCTTTCCCAATTGGGAAAACTTGATATGCGATCGCCCAAAACCCCCGCCCTAGCACCGCCACCCCACAGCAACACCAGAAAAACCAAACAAAAACCCCAAATTACCTTCATACCCAATTACATTCAAACAACTAATTTTCTGTCTCTCTTTCTCTTCTTTATCTCTTCTCTGCGTTCTCTGCGCCCTCTGCGGTTCATTAATTCAAAAATTAGACAACAAATCAGTTAAACATCATATTTCATACCATTTTCATAAACAGGCTTTCCGGCCTGTTGCACAAAAATAAATATTCTGCTTGTGGGGAGTAGGGGTTGTGCATCCTACCCGCCCCCAATATGCAATTAAAAGGTGGAAAAGCCTATGTTTTAAAGCGCCTCACCAGGTGCAGGTTCCCAAACCTCCCCGTATTTCTCCTTCAATTCGTGCCAATTTTCCACCTGTCCTGGTTCGTATTCCCCTGGCTTTCCCCACTGCAAAAACGCACTCAAAGCAGCATCATTTTGTTCGTCTAGAAAACGGATTGCATAAGTAGTGAAATTGCCTCTTTTCGCCTCACCTGTTTCAAACTTCACCTGTTTGATTTTGTCCATATTGAGGTGAAACTCAAATATTTCGGCGTGCATATTGGCATACTTACCCTTCGGCAACTCCGCATAAAACAGCTTGTGAATTGAACCGCGCACTTCCAGCACAGCCGCGCTGCTAGTCACGATTAAACGCAGCGTGCCCAATTGTTCGCAAGCTTCTAAGAATTCTTTCAGGTTAGGCATAATTTAATTGGGGAATTGGGAATTGGGAATTGGGAATTGGGAATTGGGAATTGGGCATTGGGTATTGGGCATTGGGCATTGGGCATTGGGCATTGGGCATTGGGCATTGGGCATTGATTATTGGTAATTAAAAACAACAATAAGTAACAACCAACAACTCCTCACTAATGACTAATGACTAATGACTAATGACTAATGACTAATGACTAATGACTAATGACTAATGACTAATGACTAATG
>NZ_JAUBTK010000113.1:0-20003 GCF_036702455.1 Microcoleus sp. D2_18a_D3 | reverse complement strand
GCTTGGCTTCAAATACTAACATTTACGTCTTGGAACTGGATATAAAACACTATATCACTGTTCTGGGGAAATTAAAGTCGTCCTAAAAGGACGGGGCTTTAGACCCATTTTCTTGGTAAAGGTTCGTTGTACCATTGCATTGTTTGCATCTCCTGCTAACTTCCTCCAATTCCGTGCAGTACCAAATCAGCCAAAAAATGAGATAACATTGCGTATTCTAATCCCCAACGCCAGTAAAGAAAACCAAAGGGAATTCCTAAGAGGGCATTGAGTGTAATGGTGCGGATAACGACGATCGGGGTTAATGCCCAGACATTGGCAGCCGCGGGCAAATGACCCACACCAAACAATATTGCAGCCGCCACGATGGCCAGCCAAAAAATCAATGTAGAGGGTTGCGGTTTGTCTCGCTCAAAAATCTTCCAAAGTAGCCACGCAATCAATGTCATACCGAACAGTCGCAGCAAGAGTTCTTCGGTGATGCCTCCGTAGAAGGAAGCTAATATGCGTTTCCAGAGGTCAATTTTGAGCGTTGTTGGAGTTACCGTTGGCGGCATCCAAGGTTCAAACCCTAAACTCAATCCAATCAGGACGATTCCACCGATGCAGCCTACAATTAGCGCCGTGTTAAGGGCAGATTTAGATATTGGCGCGAAAGGCTGTCGATATACCAAAGCACGAGCTATGGGCGTATCAAGTCCGATCGAGTTACCGAGGCGCAGTCCAATCCAACAAAGGAGAATTAGAAAAATTCCGGTTTGCAGGGCGGAGGCGATCGCCAAAACAGTTAGCGGTGCAGGCAATTGACTTACTGCCGGATTGAGAGACAGGGCATAAGGGAACACCGCCAAGCTTCCCAAACTACCCAGAAACGCCCAGAACAATGCCAATCGGAAGTAATGATTTTTTGCAGTGTTAGCAGACATCATTTTTGAGAAAAAAACGCATCAATTACACTAAATCAGTCTTGAATATTTGAAACATTAAAGATCGATCGCATTTATGCAACTTGTCTCAGGCGGAATATAGCCTTGGCTAAGGTGCTACAAAAGCTGGGAATGACGCAGGAAGGTAGCCACAAAGAGCGTATTTTTCACCGAGGGCAGTTTGAAGAGCTCGAACTTTACAGTTTACTCAAGAAGCACAGATGTTGAGTTTTGTTATAAAACTTTACTTTATTGCCGATATTGCTCCTACACCTGCTAAATTTACCCGGTAAAAATCAGTGTCTCTTTCCTAGTTTGAGGATAGTGCTTATCTAGAAGATTTTTCTGTTGGCGATGTATTATTTATTATCTTAGCATTTCATATTTACCAAAGTTGCTGTGTCAAGCTTCAAGACGCTTAACTTCTGCTGCTTAATGGAGCAAATAAGTTTCAAGTTCTTGGGTGTTGGCATGATACTAGGTGAGTGCGGCCTAAACTTCGGCGAGGGTGAGATGTCGGATGCGATCGCCAATCTCTTCAGCAGTCAATCCTCGCTTGTACCAGGTTACAATCCGGCGAACAGTAACGCCTTTACCGACGATGTGAGGACATCCACCATGCAGTCCGGGAGTGCGTGTAATGAGCGTACCAATGTCAATAGATACTGCTGCGGTGATAAACTATGGGAGTTTGAATGGACTGATCTCTATTACAGCATAGCGATCGCAGAATTATATCGCGGTGTGAATTTCGAGCGATAAATGAGGTAAGCTAGAGACAAAGGCTTCAAACAATTTTAACCAATGCCAGCATCCGTTGCTTATCTGTTTGACAGAATCACAGTGAACCCCAGACAATGTGGCGATCGTCCCTGCATCCGGGGAATGCGGATTCGAGTGATCGATATCCTAGAGTTGCTAGCTGCGGGTTTGAGTTTTGAGCAAATTCTTGAAGAATTGCCGGACTTGGAACTTGACGATATTAAAGCTGCGCTTCTGTATGCAGTCCGCAAACTCGACCATCCCGTTTTAGCTGCATGACAATTTGGTTGAATGCTCATCTATCGCCAGCCATTGTTGTGTGGATTACTGCTACCTTTGGTGAAATACATCAGCGATGGGTGGTATTTTTCTATTCTATTGGGTATTGTACCGCAACTGCGATACAATTATAAGTTAGCCCTCTCAGTTATCTGTTAAGACACATCGTTTAAGGTTATCTGTTCGTAATCCACAAATGGCGACAGCAGTATTATTGGGGAAGCTGAATTGAGTCGAACGCTGGGGTATATCAAGCAGGATGAAGAGTAAGCAAGCGAAATCACAACCTCAATCTTTGTGGACGAGAAAGTACACAAAGTGGCTTGTCTGGATTGTAATCCTTGTTACTTTGTTTCTGTCTTCTACTCAATTGTCTGCATGGTTGAAGAAGCAGGCTTTTATTGAAGTTCTTGATTCTGTTAGCAAATTAGGTATCTTGATTGCTGTAGTTACTTTTCTACTTGAGATTCCCAAGCGTGAAGAACGGGCAAAACTTGAAGCAGAGAGCAGGCAATTTGAATACTGGAAAGCTATTGATGCGGCTCGGGCAATAGACCGAGGTGATGAAAGGCTGTTTAGTAACGCCTTGAGAATGGCACTTCAAAATTTAGCTAAAGAACAGGACACGACAGGTCAACCGATCAAAATACGCACTGGTGTATTTGATGGAGCAGTCTTACCAGAGATTAATTTAGCGAACTCTAATCTCTGGGTCTGTGGCTTTGTTAATGCTGATCTTAGTAAGTCTAACTTTCGTGAAGCAAATCTTTACCGTGTTAACTTTCGTAAGGCAAGATTATGTGGTGCTGATTTTCGTGAAGCAAACCTTGATGGATGCACATTTTTGGGTGCTGTTTATGATTCAGAAACGAAATTTCCAGATGGTTTTGATCTTGAGAAAGCAGGAGCGCACGAAATTGCTCCTAGAGTTTTCCTAGAAGAAGTCAGAGAAATATCCAGAATGCTATGGGATGCCAATCTTGAAAGCGCTAATTTGCAAAAGGCTAACCTTGAAAGAGTAATTCTATCAGGGGCCAATCTCCAAAAGGCAAATCTTCAGGCTGCTAACCTTTGTAAAATCAAGGCGGGAGGTCTAGACCTTCGGGACGCAAACTTGTGTGATGCTAATCTTCGAGATGCTCAACTTCACTTTGCCAGATTTGAGGGAGCTAATCTTGATGGGACTGATTTACGTGGTGCTAAACGGATTACTAAAGAGCAAATTCAAACAGCTAAAAATTGGGAGCGTGCTATCTACGATGATGAATTCCGTGAAGAACTGGGATTACCTCCAAACCAGACAGCACAAAGTTCAGAAGATTGAGCAACAGTAATCAGTCTTAGCGCGAGGGCTAACGTTCGCGCTGCACCGAAACGGCTCAAAATGGTCGGTTGAGTTGCAAAGTCAGTCTGCGTCCGGTGAGCGCGAACGTTAGACCGCTAAATCTGAGTTGGTTAGTGGCTTGAATGTATCTATCAAATTCCAACGCAAAGGTGAATGCCATGCAAGCCAAACTTCAAGAACAACTTTCTCCTGCTGATGCCGCAGTCATTTTGGGACGTTTGCCAGAACGAATTAAAGCGGCTCTAATTGCGCGTGCTGCGGAAATTGAATATCCGATCGCAGCGACGATCGCCAGTTTTCTCGACACAGAAGCATTAGGTTTCGTAGATTGCAAACCAGGACGCGGGCAGTAAAACCGAGAAGAGGTGTCAAAGTTTACGGTATACTTCGTTAACGCACCCTACAAGAGCAGCGATCTATCTCTCTACCTCACGTTAAGCTAGAAACAGACAACAGAGAGCCAACCTACGCCAAAGGTTAATATCAATGGTTGCGATCGCCCAAAAAACCCTTTCCTTCGAGGAATTTCTCAACAGGGATGACGACTCCGGCAGGTCATTTGAGCTAGTCAATGGAGTTGCCATGCCCTTGAGTGAAGCCACAGCCAAACATGAGGATGTCCTCGATGGATTATGTCGTCTCTTGGTAGATTATTGCCAATCCTCGAACCTTCCCTACGTTCCTCGACAAAGTAAACAAGTCAGATTGAACGCTGCCCCGGGCGAAAGTGAATCGAGTCGTAAAGCCGACATTGTGGTGTTTGCCAAGGAAGAATGGGTCAGAATGCGTCAAAGTTCTGCCTCTGCAGCTGCCTATATTCCACCTCCCTTGGCGATCGAAGTTGTCAGTACGAATTGGCGGGATGATTACCGCATCAAATTGAATGAGTATGAAACTTTAGGAATCCTGGAGTATTGGATCGTTGATTATGCAGGGTTGGGAGGCGTTCAGTATATTGGTTCTCCAAAACAGTCTACGGTGACTATCAACCGCTTAATCGATGGTGAATATCAGGCACAGCGATATCAAGGAGAAGCCATTATTGTTTCTCCAACTTTTCCTCAGTTGGTATTAACCATCGCTCAAATTCTTGCCATGACAGAAGTTTAGTGTTTCTAACTTATCTGTAAGGTACTCAGTATTGCCAAAAAATTATTAAGGTACGAGATACGCTATCAAGCTGATATTATCTAAAATCTTCGTCAAGAGGAGAAACTATGCGATCGCATATCCAGTATGCTGTCGGACTTCGGGTGGATGGAAAGCAAGAACAATGTGGTCTTTGGGTACGCCAGAGGCGACGAGTTCATCAGTGATGCCGTCTTCAATGCCATCATAATGAATCCAGATTTTGTCGTTGCGGATTTCGGCATGAACCACAGTACCATGAACTCGCAGATGATTTTCCCAACCTTCATGTATCAGCATAAAATGGTTGCGATCGCGGCTGACCACCACATAGGTAATCACATCCCCATAAGTATAAGGAATATCCGCATAGTATTGGAGAATTTTCTCCAACGTCTCACGCCATTCGTCTACGGGTTGATTTGCGGTTGCCATTGGATAATCTCCTCCGTGTTTGGGTCAAAAACTATCAGGCGAAAACCTGGTTCTTCTAGCAGCAATTGCCCAGCTTCTTATTTAAACAACGTTTCAAAGGTGTTGCGATTAACAGCTAGGTATAGACGACGCTCTGGCTCTCGTCTTTGCAGCGTTCTGGCGTACATAAAGAACTGCCCCCAAGCATTTTCGAGGTCATTAATGGGCGAAGGGCCCAGAAAGCTTTTGATCTCGATCGCAATTTTTTCAGACCCTCGTTCAGCCGCAATTAGTTTCTGGGCACCCAAATCGACAAAGACCGAGCGGCCCCCAATTTTTAGAATCAGTGGGTCATGAGTGATTGTCCAGCCATCTTTGATGAGGGCAGTGCAGACAATATCGTGATAAAGGTCTTTGGCAGGCATAAAGGCTATTCTTTTTAGCTTCCCTGTCTATCTATCGTATACGACGCAAGTTCAGAATTATTTTAACTTGACTAAGATTCTCCGAAACCGGGTTTTTGACCAAATCTGCGGGCGGCAACGAAATATCTTCCTCAAAAACCCGGTTTCTAAACGCCAAAATTAATTCGACTGAATCTGCGAATTCAAAACCTTAGAAATTCGATCGCGCGTTTCCTCCAAATGAGCCCGCGTATAAGCATCAGCATTCCGATCCAAATTCCGAATACTCTTGCTCAAACCCTCCCGCAACTGCCGCAACTCGTACCAAGCCAAACTCCGCGCATCCTCTGGAACACTGGTTTTTCGCAGCACCATTCCGATCAAAATTGCTAAATGTTCCCGCTGCAAAGAACGCCTAAAAGTTGAAATTTGCATCTTCTTTTCCGGCTGCAAAACCTCTTGCCAGATATCCTTTTGCACAGTATTCAACACTTCCGGCAACCTCAAAGCAGTTTCCGGTGCTGATTTTAACTCGGCATCCCGCAGTCTCGCCAAGCGCATCGGAGATAGCAAAACCCGCAACACAAACCGCTGCAAAAAAGTAATTCGATCGCCGATCGGGTAATCTAGAGGAAACACCAAAGCCGGACTTCCCCAGTGCTCCCAGCGCGAAGGCGCCAATTTATTCAGCAATTCCGGCGCAAAACTAAACGCATCCGGCGCAAAAACGTACTTTTCCAGTGTTGCTAATGCTTCTCGCTGCTGAGAAAGTTCGATCGGCACAAACGGCAACTTCGCATTAGCATCTCCAGGGCGAATCCGGTTAAACGACTGCCCGCCGACGTACAAAGTAGCATTCATCACCTGGTTGAGATAATACCCGAACACCGAATCAAACATCACCCGCAGTTCGTTATAACCGTCTTCCCCAACAGGCATTCGCTTTTCTAAACGCTTCCACATCGCCCTAGCATTATCCAATTGCCATTGCGAATACCTCAGCATATTAGCGCTGAGATCGAAAGTATTTGCAGCGGGATCGAGAGTATCAAAAGAATCTTCATCCGGCGCGTAAGCTAATTGCTGTTCCGCAGCGCGGCTGGCAATTTGTTGCAGCGCTGGTAAGTCGCTGTTCGGGTTTGGGCCGCCAATCACCTTGTAACCGTACTCGATCGCCCAATCGTCATAAGGCCCTACAATCGTTGGATAATAGTCGCCCTGCACAGTTCCCGGAGGTGCCAAATTAATCGGCACATAATCCATCACCGACGCTACCAAACCTTGCGTGCGAGTTACCTGAGTATTGTTCAAATCCTCCGGTTGCAGCATCGTACTCCCGTGAAAATTGTGCCTCAAACCGAGAGTGTGACCGACTTCGTGGGCAGTCAAAAATCGGATATATTCATTCACATAATTGTCAATCGTCCCACTGCTAGCCGCTGCATTTTCCAACAGATCGATCGACATTGCCCCCATCGCAAACTGGCGGCTCGATTCCAACCCAAAACACATATCCGAACTCGACATCAACCGCGATAAAGGCGAGCGCTTTTGCTCTTGGTATCTTTCTACCAAAGTCGGCAAATCATCAGCCATTCCACCTTGAGCATTTTCCCCGCTGCTTTTTCCTAAATCCCCATTTTCTAGCACATTCAAATAGCGAGAATACATCCCGAACTGACAGGGATTGGTATTAGAACCGTTTCGCCCTTGAAAACTCTTAGATAGCGATCGATTTTGTTCCACCAAAGACCGATAGCCCTGTTTGATTTCCCGGACAACATTAGCATCCAACAGAATGTCAGCATCCAAAATTTCCCCCGTCAGCGGGTTAGTGCGAGACGGCCCGATGCCGGCAAACTGAGGCTCAAAAGAACTCGACCAGCGGATAGTATTGTACCGAACGTCAGCCGGGTCCCATTTAGCATTGTCCGGCATTTGTTTGACCTGTATTGCGTCAGTAAAACCTGCTTTTTCAAAAGCTTTGTTCCACTCCAAAACGCCCTCGCGAATTGCGTTTCGGTATTCGGAAGGCACATTATTTTCAATCCAAAAGACGATCGGCTGCACCGGAGGCGACATCGGCGCTGTCGGGATTTGCTTTTGCAAATGCCAGCGATTGATATAGCGCACAAAAGGCTCCCGGCTGCTCTTGTCAGAAAAGTCCTTATATGCTGTAAGAAAATAGCCCACTCGCTCGTCCGCAAGTCTGGGGCGGTAGCCGTTATTTAGCGGCACTTCCGAGAAACTGTAGTGAATGCGGAGGTTAAAAGCCCGACTGTCAGGAATCGAAGGTAAATAGTTAAGCTCACTGTCATTATCGCTAGAAAAACCATAGACAGAAGCAATCTCCACATTCAGCGGAAACGCTTTAACATCTTTAAAAGAAGACTTGTCTGCATCGATCGAGTACGAAGCGCCCAAAAGCATCGGCAAAATCGCTTTTACCCCTGGTAAATCGCGCTTTTCGCTCATCAGCAAATCGCCTAAATCGATCAGCAGAGTTTGTCTTTGCGGATGAAGGCTTTTGAGAGGCAAAGAATAGAGAATCGACTCGCTAAATCCCCGTGCTACCGAACCTGCTTGCGGATCGCCCGGACTTGTGCGAAAATTTATATTTGGTATCACAAACTGCACGTTATTTTGGACGCGCCGCAGTTGAAACAAGAAATCGCCGATCGGCATTCCGCTCAAAATGCCCGCTTCCCCCAAACCCGATGCCAATGTCACAAAGCACAGGAACTTTTTGTCGAGTTGTTGCGGTTTAATTTCCAGATATACTTTATCAGTTGCTTGATTGCGGTAAAGAGTAAATAATCCCTCTAACTTTTTCGCGTCTTTGACAACCTCTTCAAAGGGTGCCAGAGTTTGCTGTTCGCTACTTTGTTCGTTGCTGGGCGGCCCAGATGATAAAGCTACAGGTAAGAAGAAACCTTTATACAAACTGAAACAGAAAAATGCTAAAGATAATATAAAAAATATCAAAGGCAGATTTTTTCTAGGCTTTTTTATCTGTGTATTTTTGCTATTTTCAGGAAATATCAATCTTTTCATTTTCAGTATCCAGCCGCAGGAAAGAATAGTTTTGAGATTGTCGCGCCGCACTCGCAACGTTGGGAGCATTTAACTTCTAAAATAACTCACCACTCAAAAATTATAACTACTGTTTCGCTGGCCAGGGAATCATGGGATCTTGAGCCAACCGCTTAGACACTGCAACAGCACCGTAACGGTTGAGGTGGCTGGGGTCGGAAAAAGATTCCCGCGCCTGGGGCCACAATAAACTCTTATCTAGGAAAATTAGTCCGCTTTGAGCTGCTAATTCTTGCATATATTGCCGGAATTCTTGTTCGTAACCTGTCCGCACCGGGTCTAAATAATCTTCAGTCAGAGGCATATTCACAAACACGAGATTGATGTTGCGAACCTTGGTAAATTCGATCAGATTTTTGAGTGCTAGAGCTTGTTCGCCTACCAATTTAAAATTTTGATAGTCGGAGTCGTAATAACCAGATACTTTCGGGTGCTTCTGAAAGTAAGTTTCGGGATTGAAGCGTATATCGATCGGCAAAAAGCCATTTGGTTGAAACTCGCTGACGGGTTTACTCCCAGCGGTTGGCTGGGCGTTTTCAGTTGTTGGTTGGCCCAGAGGTGCGGTTTGGGGGCTCTCGGTTGCAACAGGGGCTGATGGATTAACGATCGATCGCAAAAACCCTTTGAGTCGATCGCGATTTTTGTAAGTTGCAGAACCCTCCACCAACTTTTGATTCACCACTTGCTGAACAGTAGCTTGAGCTTGTCCCAAATTCTGCACCAATTCAGTCGCAGTCGCCACCGGATTGTTGGCGCTTTCCTTCGATGTTTCGGATTCTAATTGATTGGTGGGGATCAGAAAACTACCCCGGCTCAATTGCCTGTAACCTTCCGAAGAAGCGATCGCGTTAAAAGTCAAATCCGGCCGCCCGCTGTTGAGAGCCCTCGCCCCGTCAGCCAACACCAGCAATTTCGGCAGTTGTTGCGGCGGCAAAATCCGGCGGATGAGCGAATCTACAACCTGGAGAGTAGCTCCATTCACCCCAAAATTGTAAGCCCTCAGCCCCGGGTAGCCCGAAGCTGCCAAAGCGGTTTCCAAAACCGCCGGGTCAATGCCCCGCAGCGCCCTCGAACTACCCACAATTAAAATATCTGGCGGTTTTTTGTGCAGGTGGATGTACTCTTGATAGCGCGCTATCTGCTCGTCAAGCTGCTGGCTCCTCAAAGTTGGGAACACCGCAGGAGCAGAAACATCAGCTACAGGAACGCTAGTATTTCCCGGCTTCGTAAACCCTGAGCCATTGAAAGCCTCTTCCCTGTTCGCTTCGGGCGACGGCTGCAACGGAGTTTGAGGCAAATTCACCTCCTCAGCAGGGGGAACGGGGTTCGGGGTTTCCTTCGGAAGTGAGGCTGTAACGTCGTCCACAGCCTTGGGAGAGGAATTTTGACAATTTGGGCCGCTGCAAACTTCCGAGGCGCTAGGAGCTTGACTGACCGTCGCAGATTGCAGAAATAGACCGAGGAGCCAATCGGTATTGAAAGTCAGCAGACAGCCGGCGATCGCCCAAATCAAAGCCATTCGCGCCGCGCGATCGGCTCTCACGCCACCGGGCGCAGCAGCATTCGTTGACAAACCATCGTTGGGAACAAACAAACCCGAAGCGACAAGCGGTTGCACGGCAGCTTGAACTAACTGCTCGCCCAGATTGTATCCGGGGAGTCTGATTTTGAAGCGGGGCCGCCAGGAGTTGGGCGTGGGAGCATCGAACACCAAATTGTCGCCCAAACCCGAAAAACTCCCATCCTCTGCCGGCGCAAACTCCGGCACCGGTTCCTTTTCCAAGACAGCCCCTTGGGAGGGAACCGGTGCGGGTGCCGTCGCTGATTCCTCGTCAACGGCCGTTCTGAGGTCGATTGCGTAACGCCACAGGGGCAGTTTCTGGCCGGCGCGGCGCCCGTAGACTCGCACCCCTGCCACTCCCGGAATTTGTAACTGCCGCAAAAATTTCGCCACCGGCGGCCCTACCTTCGACTGAGAAGGGCAAGTCAGAGCTTCAGTCATGACGTGGAGCACGTCGGCTTTTTGCAGCACGACAGCCCGAATCCCTCCTGTTTCCAGCTTGCGTCTGAGATTGGGGTTGAGCAACCTGTTCAATAAAAAAGTCAGAGCCAATTGGTCGCCCTCAGCCGCCAGCGTTCTAGCGCTCGCAGCCAAGTCGGGGTGGTGGGCGGCAGGCAAGTCCACCCACTCTATCCACACGGGGGACTCCGGCGCCGCCTGAGAGTCCTTGGCTGGTTCTACGCCGTAGATAGTAGCTGCGCGGATGCCTTGGGGCGCGAAGGAGGCTAACAAAGGGGCGATCGCGTCGGTGGTTTGCTGCTTATCCGGGTATTCTTGCCGTTTAGGCTTTTGTCCTTTTTTGGCAGTTTTGCTGCAAAACAGGTGGAGGGTTGCTTCTTTGAGGGTAGCCCGCACTTCGACTCTCGATGCAGCCAAGTGTTGATTTAGCAGTTTGGCGATCGACTGTACGTCTCCCCACCTGGCCCATTCCTTAAGAATTTTGTCCGGCGAAGTCAAATCCACCCGCAGCAGCCAATCCGGCTTCGCTTCGCCGCTGACTTGGCTGGCGATCACGGCTTCCCGGAAATCCTCTAGTTGCAGTTTCCGTAGCCTGCCGGCGATGGGTTCGGCCAGCAAGGAGGGGTCGGGGCTGTAAGCTGACTCGCACAGCACCAGCAGCCGGCGTTCCTTGGGCTTGATATTTTCCGGCCCATTCACCGGCTGGGTTTCTAGGCTGGTTTTGAGTTCTTTTTCGCGAATGCTTACTTTCACCGAAACTCCCATTGGCCCTAGGATTTCGCTGAGATAGCTGGCGATCGCATCTGGATAGCCCCGGCGCGCCAAGGTTTCCGGCGAAACCGTTAATGTTCCATCAGGATCGCCCTCGCCTGAGTCAGCTTGGGGGGATTGAATCAAAGCCACCGCGCCACGGTTCGCTTTCTGCTGCGGGGGAACGGTGGAACCGACAACTTCCCGCGTCGCAGCAGCCGAAGTGTCGATCGTCACGGGGGAAGTTTCAAAAGCTTCTGGGTATTCAATGCGGGATGCGGTGGGCAGACTTTCGGCGTCAAAATCCAGTTCTTCCCGTACTTGCGGCGGTTGCGCGGCTGTTTCTACCGGTTTTGGTGTCTGTTTGAGTTTCTGGTTGTCATTCTTAAATCTGCCGAAAAATCCGCCTCTTTTAGGGCTGGCTGGCGGTTCGTCGGGCGAACTCGCTGGCGGCGGCACTTCGGCAACTTTTGGTTCCGGTGGCTGTGGCTGTTGCTGTCGCTCTTTACTGCTGCAATCGAGCCGGACTGTCCAGTCATTTTGTCTGGAACCGATTTTGCGGCCGCACAGAAACAACTGGTAAATTTTAGGTCGATCGGGCAGCAGTCGCGTTAAATCAGTGTGTTCGAGGGCGTTGGTAAATCGCGCCGTCACCAATTCTTGAGACGGACACTGCGCTGCTTCGCACAAAATGTGCAGGTGATTTCCCCGCAAACGCGCTTGTACTTGAACTTCGGGAAGCCCTAAAGCTTCTTGCGCCCACTGCGACGCGGCCGATCGATTGTCTGCCAATATGCTCCCGTTCGCATTCAACATGAAACTCTAAATTTTGCCAAAGCTGGTTTTGTTTTCTAGAAATAGCACAGTTACAGATTTTACAGACAATTATTTGATTTGCCGAGCCTAACCGTTTTGTCTGGTTTAAGCCATGCTGGACTTAGTGTCTTGCCTTGTATTCCCTCGGCTTCGAGCCGTTGGGGAATATTTTTTTGATAATACCTCGACATTTTGGCACAGATAGGCCCAAATTAAGCCAAGCAATAAGTTATTCGTCATTAGTCATATCGTTTCCGTTTGCATCCGAATAATAATTAGACCTCTCTCATAATTCTTGTGGAACAGGCATCCTGCCTGTTCCAGACTGGCTTTTCTGGAAATGTCTATTATTTTCCGACTGTAGTGCTGGGGTTTCGTTGGCCTACGCGGAGAGAGTCGCACGATCGATCGCAGTCGGGGATTATCCCGATTTTATACAAAACGTTTTTTCCGAGTGCGAGCCTAATATCTCGCGAGAAGATATTTATAGACTTGGCTACGCGGGGACGATCGCTTGCAGGATCTCATTCGGATGTCACATGATTTGATCTCAGAAGTCATTAGTCAGAAAGCAGCGGTCAAGATGATTATTTGCCTTGTAAACTGAGGATTACGGATTGACACAGGAGAAATTTATGCCGTCGGAAAACCAAGACTTGCTCAAAACTAAAACACCTAACAGTCCAAAGTTGCCAGTTCCCTCAGACATTTTATTGAGCTTGGTCGCTTTACCTATGCTGGGCGGGTTGGTGGCGGCTAAAGCTGCTGCTGAGTTTGTTGCGTCGATCGGCGTTGAAAGCGAAGAAGTCTTTCGGGGCTCGCGGCTCCCCGTGCTCAACTTTCCTCAATCACAGGATTAGAAAGCACAAGGAAGGATGCTGCAGCTAGAAGTTAAATTTTTTGACCCCGCCTAAAAACGGATACCAGCCCCCGACTCCGGCCGTGGAGAGATAAAAATTTTCGACCCTAGTTCAACTTCCCAGATTCATCTTTGGAGTAGATATAAAATTGTTCGACTGAGCGCGACTCAACTGAGCGCTCGCCGAACCTCTCAGGCTGAGCGTCTAAAATCTAAAATCGCCAGCCAACTGGCCAGAAAGCTTGACAATCGGTACAATCCGTGCAGTGAGAATTGGTCTTTCCTTATACCTTGTAAATAAGTGCCTTTTACTTTCTACCTTGTAATAAGTTGTCTCAAATTTGACTGCAAACAAAAGTGTTTTAGGCGAAACTAAACAATACAATTTTCACAGACACCCGCAGCTATTGAGGAACAGCCCGATGAGTTCAGTCCTCCAGTCTTCAGAACAGGCTATTATTGATGCAACATCTATTTCCCATTCTCCCGCTTACTCAAAATCAGACCTGTTTCTGCGAAATCGCCTCAAAGTAGTAGAGGACTTGTGGGAATCGGTGCTGCGACAGGAGTGCGGGCAGGAATTGGTGGATTTGCTCCAACAAATGCGATCGGTCAATTCCGCCGAGGGACAAGCCACTCACTTTCGCGAGTCGAATGTCGTACAGCTAATCGAAAAGCTCGACCTTAACGCGGCCATCCGCGCCGCTCGGGCTTTTGCACTGTATTTCCAGTTGATCAACATTGTCGAACAGCACTACGAACAGCGAGACCAACAGCTAGCTTACGCTAGCAGCAACGATGCTGGTGGGCGGATGTTTTCTAAGCTGCCAGGACAAGCAACGGATGCCCCCGATCGCCCGCGCCACAGGGAAGGCCCTGGCCCCGCCCAAATGGCTCAGAGCAAGACAGACAGCAGCGAGACGATCGCCCGAGATGCCGGCACTTTTCACCAACTTTTCCCGATGCTGCTGCGCTTGAACGTACCCAGCCAGCAAATTCAGCGCTTGATCGATCAGTTGGACATCCGCTTAGTATTCACCGCTCACCCGACGGAAATTGTCCGCCACACGATCCGCACCAAGCAGCGGCGAATGGCGAAGATTCTCCAACAGCTAGACCAAGTTGACGAGAAATTTCAGGCGATCGGGGCCGACTCTCAAAGCCCCTACCCGGTGTCTTGCTGGGAAGCGGCGGCTCTCCAAGAGCAACTGATGGAAGAAATTCGCCTCTGGTGGCGCACTGACGAACTGCACCAATTCAAGCCGACTGTGCTTGACGAGGTGGAGTACACTCTCCACTACTTTGAGGAAGTTCTGTTTGATGCTATTCCCGAACTCTACCAGCGCTTAAAGCAAGCGCTCCACGCTTCTTATCCTTATCTGAAACCGCCGAGTTACAATTTTTGCAAGTTCGGTTCTTGGGTGGGATCGGACAGGGACGGCAACCCTTCTGTGACTCCGAAAGTTACTTGGCAAACGGCTTGCTATCAACGCCACTTAGTGCTAGAGAAGTACATCGCCGCAGTGAAGCGGCTGAACGAACTTTTGAGTTTGTCGCTGCACTGGAGCGACGTGCTGCCGGAATTGCTGGAATCTCTCGATCGCGACAAATCGGAATTTCCGGATGTTTACGAGCAGTGGGCTATTCGCTATCGGCAAGAACCTTATCGGTTGAAGCTGGCCTACGTGCAGCAGCGACTGGAAAATACGCGCGATCGCAATTGGCGGCTCTACAAAGGAGACGAGTTGCAGCGGGAACGCGAAGCTTTGTCACAAAATCCCGGAATGACCGGCCTTTATCGATCGGGCGCTGAGTTTTTAGCCGAGCTGCAGCTCATCGAGCACAATTTAGTCGAAACAGGTTTGAGCTGTCGGGACTTGGAAAATCTGCTCTGCCAAGTAGAAATTTACGGGTTTAATTTGGCTTATCTAGATATCCGCCAAGAGTCAACAGTACACTCCGACGCTTTGAGCGAAATTGCTGAATACTTGCAAATTTTGCCCAAGCCTTACAATCAAATGTCGGAATGCGATCGAATTATTTGGCTCGCAACGGAACTGCAAACTCGCCGCCCTTTAATTCCAGCAGAATTGCCCTTTTCTCCCAAAACTTGCGAGACGATCAATACCTTCCGAATATTGCGGCAAATGCAGCAGGAGTTTGGTCCGGAAATTTGCGAAACTTACGTCATCAGCATGAGCCACGATGTCAGCGATTTACTGGCGGTTTTGTTGTTAGCAAAAGAAGCCGGACTTTACGATCCGGCGACAGGAATTAGCAGCATTCAAGTAGTTCCCCTGTTTGAAACTGTGGAAGATTTGAAAAAAGCGCCGGAAGTAATGCAAAAAATCTTTGATCTGCCGCTTTATCGAGCTTTGCTAACAGGAGGATACGCGCAGGAACTAGCGGAAAAAAGCGAAGAAAATATCCAATGTCCAACCGAAACTCTCAAATTGCAAGAGGTGATGCTGGGCTATTCGGACAGCAATAAAGATTCGGGTTTCCTCAGCAGCAATTGGGAAATCCACAAAGCTCAAAAGGCTTTGCAAATGGTTGCGGAAAAACACGGTGTGGAGTTGCGGATTTTTCACGGCAGAGGCGGTTCTGTAGGGCGCGGCGGCGGGCCTGCTTACAAGGCAATTTTGGCTCAGCCTGGAAAGAGTATTAGCGGGCGAATTAAGATTACCGAACAAGGCGAGGTTTTGGCTTCTAAATATTCTTTGCCGGAGTTGGCGCTTTACAATTTGGAAACTGTGGCGGCGGCGGTAATTCAAGCGAGTTTGCTGCACACTGGTTTTGATGGCATCGACCCTTGGAATGAGATTATGGAGGAGTTGTCGGCGAGATCGCGATCGCACTACCGCCATTTAATCTACGAACAGGCGGATTTAGTCGATTTCTTCCACCAAGTTACCCCGATTCAAGAAATCAGCCAGTTGCAAATTAGTTCTCGCCCCGCCCGTCGCGGTGGCAAAAAAGACATCAGCGGTTTGCGAGCAATTCCTTGGGTGTTTAGCTGGACTCAAAGCCGCTTTTTACTTCCTTCTTGGTACGGTGTCGGCACAGCTTTGCAAGAGTTTTTGCTGGAGGAACCGGAAGAACACATGAAACTTTTGCAGTATTTCTACTTGAAATGGCCATTTTTTAGAATGGTAATTTCTAAGGTGGAAATGACTTTATCTAAGGTGGATTTGCAGATTGCAGAACACTACGTGCAGGAGTTAGCTTTGCCGGCTGACAGGGAGCGTTTTAAGGCTTTATTCGATCAAATTGCTGCCGAATTTCACTTGATTCGCGATTTGGTTTTAACTATTACCGGACACCAACGTTTGTTGGACGAAGATCCGGAATTGCAGCGATCGGTGCAGTTGCGAAATGCGACGATTGTGCCTTTGGGTTTGTTACAGGTTTCGCTGCTGAAACGTTTGCGGCAGCACGGTAGTGGCGGGATTCCGGGGGTGATTCACTCGCGTTACAGCAAGGGTGAATTGTTGCGGGGAGCTCTGCTGACGATTAATGGAATTGCTGCGGGGATGCGGAATACCGGCTAGGGAAAGAGTTTTGAGTTTTGAATTAGTGGTGAGGTGCGCGCTTACGCACCTTGCTACTGGTAGTTTCAGAATTCGCGCGATCGCCGATTGTAGTCACAGCCATAGGAAACTGTTCGCTATCCTAGCTGAGATTTTTTTATGTCTAAACGCAAACAGTCTGAAGGTTGTCGCCCGATGCTGCGGCGCACTTTTTTATTTTTAACGGGCTTAGCTTTGGCGCGGGTTGCGGCTGACTATTTTGCGATCGCCCAAAACCGAGAGAGTTTCTTGACTCTCGCAAGTCAATTGTGGCAAAAGTCACTCGCTTTTTTATCCAGTATACAATCAAATCAAACTCCTCAACATCTGCCCAGCAATCCCGTTGTAAAATCAGCAAAAACCAATCAACCTCTGCCGAGTAATCCTATTGTAAAATCGCCAGAAGATTATCGGGCAGCGCAGCAGTCTCAACCTCAAATTATCAAACGTTCTGCTAAGCAAGCAAAACCTGTACAATTCAGCAGAAAAACTGTAGCTGGCGCAAGTTTTTATCTCACAACTATTGACCTCGCAGACCCGGAAATTTATCTCACAATTGGGTTAGCTAATAATGCAGATTTTGCAAATACTTCTAAAGTAACGCGGGGCGACGAACCTTTTGAAAATATGGTGGCGCGTTACCGGGCTGCTGTTGTTGCTAACGGGACTTTTTTTGGTAAAGATGAGCAGAAATCTGTGCTGGGAAATATGGTGGCGGCGGGTAAGTTTCTGAAATACAGCCGATGGGAAAATTACGGCACGACTTTGGGGATTAAAGCGGGAAATCAATTGGAAATGGTGACGGCTAGAATCGAAGGTAAGCCGGATTGGAGTCAACATTGGTTTTCTCTGACTTGCGGGCCGAGATTGGTTAAAGGGGGGAAAGTTTGGCTGTCTCCTTTGTCGGAAGGTTTTAAAGATTCTCATGTTTTGGGCGTGGGTTCGAGAACGGCGATCGGCTTTCCGGCTTCCAGAGATAAGTTATTTTTGGTGACTTTTCTTGATAGTTTGTCTTTGGAAGCAGAAGCTAAAGTTATGCAGAGGATCGGCTGTTTTGAAGCGATGAATTTGGACGGGGGCGCTTCGGTGGGTTTGGCTCATCAAGGAGAGATTTTATTGCCGCCGGGACGGAATTTGACGAATGTGCTGGTGGTTTACGATCGCGAATATCGAGCGCCGGCTCAGTTAAAGGAGTCCTGGGAACGCTTTCAAAAGGGATCTCGACCAACGCCGGACAAATCAGTGTTTTTTGATTGATCTAGCAGAAGGAAGTTCGGCTTCCGTTGCACGCGATCGTTAGGATAAAAAAGTCATATTAGTTCTCAAAGACCAAAGGAGGTGGTACAAGAAATTTATGGTTTACTACTAGAACCGAAGAGCTGTACGGTCATTAACTTTTCAAGCAGCAAGCAGCGCAGGTGTTTCACCATTGCGTCTTTCTTTCACTGGAATATTACGAGTTATTCGTCGCGCTCTCCAAAAAAATTAGCGGTTACAACCACCATAACTTCCCTTTTTTTTTATTGGTTAACAGGGTAGATTATCGCTTAAATTATACCGGAAAGAGTGAGCGAGAAACAACCCAAGAGTTGTCAAAAAGCCTGGATCAAAATTTCGCTCTAAACAAGTTAAGCATAGAGGTACTGGAATCATAATGAATCCTCCTGTATTTATTGTTTTAAGCACTGCATAGCCCTTAACTGAACCATATTGGTGTATAATAGCCACGACAAGGGCGCAACTCTCTTGAAATCAGTAGTTGAGGCTCTAGGAAGCGATCGCAAACGAGGTGAAATAATGGCAGACGCATGTTGTGGCCCCGGTTATGCCTCCCCAGAAGCAGCGATAAAAGCAGACCGGGAAAAGCTGCTATATACCATTGCTCTGTACACGGGAACGGGTATTGAAGCACCCGACTATCTAGCAACGGTCGATGTTGACCCCGCATCTCCCACCTACTCCCAGGTAATTCATCGCCTACCCATGCCCTATATCGGCGACGAATTGCACCATTTTGGTTGGAATGCCTGTAGTTCCTGCCACGGAGATGCCAGCAAGTCCCGCCAATTTTTGGTGGTACCGGCGATACGTTCCAGTCGCATCTATATTGTGAATGTGGCTGACCCCAAAGCGCCCAAACTTCATAAAGTTATTGAAGCGGAAGAAATTAAGCAAAAAGCCAATCTCACCGCTCCCCATACCGTTCACTGTTTGGCAAATAGTCAGGTAATGATCTCCATGTTGGGAGATAGCGAGGGAAACGGCCCTGGCGGCTTTTTACTATTAGATGAAAATTTTGATATTAGCGGTCGTTGGGAACATCAAGCCGATGCCATGAAGTTTAATTATGACTTCTGGTATCAACCGCGCCATAACGTCATGGTCAGCAGCGAATGGGGCGCACCTAAAACATTTTATCCCGGTTTTGATTTGAATGATGTTTCTGCAGGAAATTACGGTCGCCAACTCCATTTTTGGGATTGGCAAACCCACGACATCGTACAAAGCTTTGACTTGGGTGAAGAAGGTTTAATTCCCTTAGAAGTCCGCTTTCACCACAATCCCGACAGCACGCACGGATATGTAGGAGCCGCACTCAGCAGCAATATCTGGCACTGGCACAAAAATAACGGACATTGGCAAGTTAATAAAGCCGTAGATATCCCTTCCATTGACTTGGAAGGTTGGCCTATCCCCGTTCCTTCGCTGATTACCGATTTGCTAATTTCTTTAGATGACCGCTATCTCTACTTTTCTAATTGGCTGCACGGCGATATTCGCCAATATGATATCAGCGATCCGGCTAATCCTCGGCTGACAGGTCAAGTTTGGTGCGGCGGTTTATTAGGTAAAAGCGGCGAACTCCAAGGACGTAAACTGGTTGGGGGGCCGCAAATGTTGCAACTGAGTTTAGATGGCAAACGGCTTTATGCAACCAACTCGCTATTTAGCACTTGGGATAATCAGTTTTATCCAGAATTGGCTAAATCGGGTTCTTATATTCTGCAAATTGATTGCGATACTGAAACTGGCGGACTTTCTATTAATCCGGACTTTTATCTTGATTTCGGTGCTGAACCGAATGGGCCATCCCGCGCTCATGAAATGCGCTATCCAGGAGGCGATTGTACTTCGGATATTTGGATTTAGTCAGGATGTTGAAAAGTTATCGCATTGAATTGTTGAATCGCAATGGCTTCGCAAGAGAAGTCCCAGAAAACCAGTACATTCTAGAGGCTGTTGAGCAAGCAGGGTTGCGCTTACCCGTTGGGTGTCGCTATGGTGCTTGTATTACTTGCGCGGCTAAATTAATTCAAGGTGAAGTAGACCAGTCTGCGGCAATTTGTCTTAAACCGGAACAGATTGCAATGGGTTACGTGTTGCTTTGTGTGGCCTATCCCCGTTCAGATTGTCAGTTTGAAGTGGGTAGAGAATGTCAGGATGCCCTCTATGTTAATCCGTTTAAAACAGAGATTTGTTTAAAGCAGCTCAAAAGTTAGTTAAATGTCAATACGGTTCACGAGCGAAGATAATTGCTCAGCGCGCACCTGACTTAGGATCGCGAATTAAATAACTTACAATTTTAATTGTTATTGTGGGATGGGCGTCCCGCCCGTCCTTTTTGGACGGGCGGGACG